>CACDMT010000011.1 GCA_902553945.1 uncultured Alphaproteobacteria bacterium
ACTCGGAAGAAGAAATCATTTCCTCATGAAGTTTTTCACCAGGTCTAATTCCAATAATTTTGATTTTTATATCTTTTGAAATAGACTTTATTAAATCAGTCACATTATAAGATGGTAATTTAGGTATAAAAATTTCAGATCCTTTCATATCAGTTAAACAATTAGTTACAAAATTTACACTTTCTCTTAATGTAATATTAAATCTAGTCATTTTTTCATGGGTCAAATTAAATTTTTTATCTTTTAAATTTTTTAGTACAAGTGGAATAACTGAACCCCTACTTCCCATAACATTACCATATCTTACAACTGAAAAAATAACTTTATTTTTTCCTTTAAAATTATTTGCAGCAATAAAGAGCTTGTCTGATGTAAGTTTTGTGGCACCGTAAAGATTAACAGGGGAAGAAGCTTTATCAGTGCTTAAGGCTATAACTTTTTCTATTTTTTTTTTGATACATGCTTCTATAACGTTTTGAGCACCTAACACATTAGTTTTTACTGCCTCGAAAGGATTGTATTCACAAATTGGAACTTGCTTTAATGCTACAGCATGTATTAAAATATTTACATCTTCAGTAATAGCTAAATTTAATCTTTGATAATCTCTAACATCACCGATAAAAAATCTTATTAAATTTTTTTTATAGGCTAAAGGATATAGTTCTTTAATATTACTTTGCATTTTATATTGTTTAAATTCATCTCTGCTAAAAATAATAATTTTTTTTGGATTTGAGTTATCTAATATTTTTTTAACTAATGATTGTCCAAATGAACCTGTACCACCTGTTATAAATATGGTCTTATTATTATAGACATTATTTTTTTTCATTAATTGAATACAGTATCCTTCTTGTAAGAATAAATCAAGAAGCCTAGTGGAATAAAATGAATAATACTAATGTAATTATTAAAAAAATTACCTGTTGGAGAAAAAGGAAATAAAGTAATGAAAATGGCTATATAGAGACCAATTTGAAAATTAGATAAATAAATTTTTTTTAAAAAAAACTTTAAATAAATATGTTTAGCAAATGTGAATACTATAAATAAAAAAAATAAAATTATTGGCAATGAGCCTATTATACCTGTCTCAGATAATAATTGTAAATAATAGTTATGAGGGCTAGTTTGACATCCATCAATTGATTTATCTAAATCAGTTTTTACTTGGTATTTTTCTTTTTTACATATTTCTCTAAACATTTTTGGACCTACACCAAATAAAATATTATCTTTAAAAATTTTAAAGGATGAAATATATAAAACCTCATGTTGAATAGAAAAAATAAAAAGTCTTTCTTTTTTGGGATTGTCTTTATTTGACAGTATTGTAGATATATTAATTTGATTAATTGTTTTATTTATCATTCTATTTTTAACATCAGGAGAATTCATAGTAATTATAAATATAATTACCAATGAGATAGATAGTGCAATTATCCTACTCAATATAAATTTATTTAATAATAATATGAATAATATTGATGAACATATAAGATAGATGAAAGCAGTTCTTTCTCCAGATAAATAAACTAGTACATCTGACAAAATAAAATTAAAAATGATAAGTGTAATCTTTATTTTGTAATTAAAATCACTAATAAAAATTAATGCAACAAGAATTGGAAAGAGTCTTGATAGATAGCTGCCTAAAATTTTTTCTTCACCAAAAAAAGATGAAATTCTATTTGATTCATATGGAATACCTAAAATATTGTAACCAAATATAAATTGAATAAAACCATCGACAACTAAAATAAAAAAAGCAAATAACAATGAATAAAGAAATAAATTTTTAAATGTTTTTTCATTATCTAATAAATAAAAAATTAAAATACTGAAAATTCCAAACCTAAAATAGAATAAACTACTTTCTAGTGAAAGATAAATATTCTCGGCAAAAATTGATCTTAAAATATAATAAAAACAAAGACATATAAAAATATAAGTAAAAATATTATTAAAATATTTATATTTTTTTTTAATTATAATTAATAATAAAAAGATTAATGAAGAAAATGAAACAACTAAATCTGAAAAAAAAGGTCCAGTTATAAGAATTATTGGAATTAAGGCTACTAAATAACTTAGTATTTTATTTAGAGAATTTATATTTGCAAATTTATTAATCAATTATTTTTTTTGTACTTAGTATATTCATCCCATAAAATTACGAAAAAACTAGCTGCAATTAATCCTAAAATTATAAAGAATGAATAAATTGTTAAATCATTTAAGTTAAAATAATACTTATTAACTCTATGAGTTTTATTGCTCAAAAGTTTAAAAGGTATAAGATTCGATAGGTTAAATGATTTAATTTCATTGATTAATTCTTTATCAAAATCTTGATTTTTTAGACTTGATATAATTTCTTTATTAATCTGCAATTTAGGAATAAATGCATATGGATCATCATTTTTCATTAAAGCTTCTAATTCTCTTTCAATTGGTAGATATCCTTTTAAGTAGTAATCACTTTTAATAACGCCAAAGAGAGTATCATTGGTATTAGTGATTAACTCATTTGAAACAACAGTAGGTCCACTAGTACTCTTAGAAGAAGAATCTTTTTCAATTACAATTTTTTCTATTAAACCATTTTCAATTTTTAAATTTTTGGCAATCTTGTATTGTTGTTGAAGCTCGCTTTGATATTTAGCTTTTTGAATATGAAAATTTTTTTCAAGAAAAACATTCATATTTTCTAATTGAGAAATTATATCATCTATATTATTTGTATTTATTTTATCTGCAATTGTCACTAAATTATTAATTTCATCAAAATAATGCTCAATAGATAAATCGTAGTAAAGTTTTCCAATTTTTTCAACTTCTTCTTTATTTTTACCTTTGAAATAAAAATGTAATTTTTTTAAATTTAATGTTGATTCATAATTGTTATGAATATTATAACTATTGATATTTAATTCATCTTTAATCTTTTTATTAAGCGAATTTTGAAATGATATACTGCTAATTATGTCATAATAATTACCAATTAAATCTTCATGAAAAAAAGAACTTAGATAATTTTTTTCTGCACGGTTAGGCATTGTTAAAGAGATTTCATTTGCACTTTTTAATATATAAAGAGTTGTTTTTGATTGAATTAAATCGGTAACTAAATTGTTAAAATATACAATATCATAATTGATTGAACCCGTTTCTTTCAGAGAAATAGTATTTACATATTCTTCACTATATTTATTATAATTACTAAATAAAAATCCTAAAAAAATAAAAATTATTACAATAAACAAAAATGTGAATTTCATTTTTGTGTATAGATAAATCAAATAAAAAATTCCAATATTTTTAGTACTTTGATTATTCATTTATTTATATTTTTTAAACCAGTCTATGAAATTATAAACACCATCTTTTATATCAGTTTTTGGTTTATATGTAATAAAACTTTTAATTTTTTTTAGACTTGCATGATTCTTTTCAACATCACCAACTTGTTTTTTTAATTTTCTTGTTTTTGCTTTAATATTTAGATACTTTTCAATCAATGATAAATATTCTTTAAGGGATTTTGGATTACCATTACCTACATTATAAACTTCATGATATTCTTTTCTTTTTTTAAAGGTTACTTTAATAATTGCATCAACAACATCATCTATATATGTAAAATCTCTATGATGATTACCATAATTATATAAATCAATTTTTTTATTATTTAAAATTGAATTAACAAATTTAAATAATGCCATATCCGGCCTTCCATATGGGCCGTAAACTGTAAAAAATCTTAATCCTGTTGCTTGAAACTTATATAAATTTGCATAATTAAATGCCATGATTTCATTACATTTTTTAGTTGCAGCATAAAATGATAATGGCTTATCTGTATTTAAATTTTCACTTAGTGGAAACTGAATTGAATCTCCGTAAACTGAACTTGTTGAAGCGTAAACTAAGTGCTTTGTTTTAAATTCTTTACATAATTCTAAAATATTAAAAAAACCACCAATATTATTTTCTAAATAGTTTCTTGGATTTGTAATTGAGTATCTTACTCCAGCTTGAGCAGCTAAATTAATCACGTAATCAAATTTATATTTTATAAATAATTTTTTTAAAGAATTAATTTTTTTAATGTCTGTTTTTTTAAATATAAAATTTTTTTTTTTTAAATTATGTATTCTGTTTTTTTTTAATTTTGTACTATAATAATTATTAATATTATCGATACCTATAATAATATTTTTTTTATCTAAAATTAATTTTTTACATAAATGATAACCAATAAAACCTCCACATCCAGTTACTAATATATTCATTTTAATTTGTTGGTATTTTAAACTCAGAACCTCTTTTTATTGTAGAGGGCCATCTAGAAGTTACTGTTTTTTGCTTTGAATAAAAATTCATTCCCTCTATTCCATGCATTCCTGATGAACCAAATAAAGAATTCTTCCATCCTCCAAAAGTATGAAATGCCATCGGAACAGGTATAGGAACATTTATTCCTACCATTCCAATTTTAATATTTGTTGTAAAGTGTCTAGCTATATCACCGCTCGAAGTATAAATGCTGGTTCCGTTACCATATTCATGATCATTAATTAGCTCTACTGCATTATCATAGCTAGGAACTCGTAAAATAGATAAAACAGGACCAAATATTTCTTCTTTATATATCGTCATGTCTTTATTAACATTATCAAATAAAGTTGGACCTACAAAAAAACCACTTTCATAACCTTGAAGCTTAATGTCTCTTCCATCAAGTATTAAATTCGCACCTTCTTTTATTCCAGTATCAATATAATTAATAACTTTTTTCTTATGGTCTGCTGATATCAAAGGTCCCATTTCAGAATTATTATCAGTCCAAGGTCCTATTTTAATCTTTTCTGCCTTGTCAGTTATTTTTTTTATAAGTTCATTTGATATATCTCCAACAGCTACAACTGCCGAAACTGCCATACATCTCTCGCCAGCTGATCCATAGCCAGCTCCTATAATACCATCAACTGCCTGATCTAAGTCAGCATCAGGCATTACAACTAAATGGTTTTTAGCACCTCCTAAAGCCTGTACTCTTTTATGGTATTTACCACCTTGTTCATAAATATATTTTGCAACATTTGTTGAGCCAACAAAACTAATAGATGATATATCATCATGAGAAAGTAGATGATTAACTATATCCTTGTTTCCATTAATTACATTAAATACACCATCTGGCAAACCTGCTTCAGAAAATAATTCAGCTAATTTTATTGGACATGATGGATCTTTTTCAGATGGCTTTAAAATAAAAGAGTTGCCACAAGCTATAGCTATTGGATACATCCACATTGGAACCATTGCGGGAAAGTTAAATGGGGTTATGCCAGCACATATTCCTATTGGCTGTCTTACTGACCAAGAATCTATATCAGTGCCAACATTTTGAGAAAATTCCCCTTTTATTAAATGAGGTATACCTGAAGCAAATTCAACAACTTCGATACCTCTAGTAACGGATCCTTTTGCATCTTCAATAGTTTTACCATGTTCACTAGAAACTAATTTTGCTAATTCATCAATATTTTCTTCGAGAATTAATTTATATTTTTGCAAAATTCTAGATCTTTTTAAAGGCGTAATATCACTCCACTCTTTTTGTGATTTTTTTGAAGATTTGATACAATTTTCTAAATCATCATAGTTTGATAAATTTACTTCAGATTTTATCTCACCAGTAGAGGGATCAAAAACGTTATCAAATTTATTAGATTTAGATAATGAATTTTTACCATTTATGAAATTTCCAATTCTATTCATTTTTAATTATGCCTTAAAGATTAATTCTTATCCTTACATATCCTTAATTTAATTATAAATCAATTTAATAAGTTATAAAAGATATGTAAATTTAAATATAAGCTTTAATTGATTTGATAAATAAAATATATGTTGAAATTATGAAATTGTTTAAAGATAATTTTTTATATGATTAAAATTAAAAATACTATTTCGCATATTGAATGTTTTATTCTATTAATAGCTTTTATATCATCTATAATTAATTATTATTATCGATTAGGTTTCGATAATAATATTTTTTTAATTGCTAAAACATTTATTTTATCTTGTTTAATTATATTATTACCAAGTTTGATAATAAGGAATACTAATCAAGTTTACCTAAAACCTATTTTGCTTTTTCTAATTATTATTTTTATTTTATTTTTCGCATTACTCAAAATTTTAATAAATATAAATTTTTCAGTATTTTTTTATATAGCAGGATTTATAATTTTAATTATTTTTTTTTTAAACATAGTTTTTTTAAAATTTAACAAAAAAAATTTTTTATTTTTACTGATAAGTATAATATTTAGCTTATTAGTTTTATCGGCATATTATTCCAATCATTATACTTCTCCATTAATATATGAAAAAATTATTAATGGATCTTGGGCTCACAGAGATATTTTGTACCATGCGGCAATATCTGGAATTTTTAAAACATATTTTTTTATTGGTACTGGAGCCGATGGGTTTGTTCCATATTATTATCATGTTGGTTCACATATTATAGTAGCCTTATTAAGTGAAATTTTAGAAACGAATACTCTAATATTTTATTCAATATTATGGCCAATATTATTAACGCCTATTTTCTTTCAATTTTTTATTTATGCATGCATTGAATCATCAAAATTTTTTTCAAATATAAATAAATTCAAGAAAATTAATAATAATGATTATATTTTATACCTTTTCATTCTCTTTTTATTTGGGTTACCATTAGATAAATCTATTTTACCAGAAAATTATCATTATTTATTTTCTCAAAGCTACTCTGTAGCATTAATGATATTGTTTTTTATAATTAATCTATTTTTAATTATTTTTAACAACAAAAATGATTTAACATTAAGAATAATAAAAAAAGATAAAGTTGATGAATATCTAATAGTTGTATTTATAATTACTTTAGCAATTTTAGCGTCTTATACAAAGGTTTCATTTATATTTATAACAAGTTTTATTTTTATTTTTTTATACATAAGGTTGAAGTTGTTTACTAAAATAATTTATAATTTTTTTCTTATATTTTGGTTAATATTTGTAGCATATTTTTATTTATATTTTATTCATTATTTTAGTGGAAATGATTTGTTTAATAAAAGTGCTTCAATGAGTCATACATATAGTTTTACAGATCAGTTATTATATTCGTATATGCCTTTAATTTATATTTTTTTGAGAATTTATTTTTTAAAGATTTATTCTTTAAAAGAATTCTTACACAAAATTAAAAATAGTAAAATTGTTGATATTGAATTTACATTTATATTAATTATTATATTGCTATTTATTTCTCATCAATATTTTAAGGGTATTCAATTATATATTTCTTATATCTTTATAATTGCAAATATAAATTTATTTAAATCAGAATTTTTAGAAAAAAATGAAAAAAATATTTAAAATTAATAATTTACTATTTATCCTTATCTTTATAGGATTCTTTTTTGTTTTAAAAAATTTTATAACTATAAATATGCATTATTTATTAGGTAATCTAGCAGTAAGAGAGGGGTTTCATCAAACTAATGATATCAATTATAAGGGAATTAGAGATCCGGGTAAAAAAAGATATATCAATTCAATATTTGAAAATTATAAAAATATAAAAAATCTTGATTATAAAAGTTTGTCTGAAAAAATAAAAGAAAACAGATCTATTAATTTTGAGAAAACCGAATTTAATTCAGAATATAATATAATTCAAATACTTCATGAATTATCAAAACTTGATAATAAGAACAAAAAAATATCTGGAATATATATTCCTTTAAGTATTAAAGAATATTGGAAACTTTCATGTGACAGATATCTTTCTTCCTTTGTATCTACAGCCATATCAAATATTGTGATGCTAAAAGGTTTAGTTTATAATTTAAATTCCTGTTATGGACATGAAAAAGACTATGGATTTGCTAGATATAAATATTTTAAAAAAAATTATGCTAAAAAAAATCTTTCAAAGTATCAAATATGCAAATTAGCAATTTCAGAAGGTTTAATTTTTGTATATAAAATTGAAAGACAAGAAGATAAGTACAATTATGTAAAATACAATTGTAAAATTTAAAATGACAAAAAAAATAATTAATTATGGAAATCATGAAATAGATTATCAAGATATTAAAAGTGTTGTTAATACTCTTAAAAGTAATAAAATAACTCAGGGATCAAAAATAAAAGAATTTGAAAAAAATTTATCATCTTATTTTGGATCCAAATATTGTTGTGTTGTTAATAGTGGCACTTCAGCACTTCATATTGCATTGAAATGTATTGATATAAAAGAAAATGATATAATATTAACAACTCCAAATACATTTTTAGCAACATCAAACAGTATTTTATATAATAGTGGTATTCCTGATTTTGTAGATATTAATAAGTATGATTATAATTTAGATTTAAATTATCTTGAAAGTAAAATCAAAGATATAAAAAGAAAAAGAAAGAAATTAAAAGCAGTTATTGGTGTAGATTTCGCTGGCCAACCTTGTGATTGGAAAGGCTTAAGATATCTTGCAAATAAATATAATTTCTACCTAATAAATGATAATTGCCATGCACTAGGTGCAGATATTAATAAAAACAAAAAATATGCTATTAAGTATGCTGATATTGTTACTCAAAGTTATCATGCTGTAAAACATATTACGACTGGTGAAGGAGGATCAATATTATCAAAATCTAAAAAATTTAATTCAATAGCTCAAAGTATGAGAAGTCACGGAGTTGAAAAGGGTAAAAATCTTATTAACAAAAAAGAGGGTATTTGGTATTATGAAATGCAAAACCTTGGGTATAATTATAGAATTACAGACATTCAATGTGCACTAGGAATAAGTCAATTAAAAAAATTGGATAGATTTGTAAGTTTAAGAAGAAAAGTTGCAAAATTATATGATAAAAAAATTAATCTTATAGATAATATTAATATTCCAGTATTAAAAAAGAATTATGGTCATTCATATCATTTATACGTTTGTTTATTTGATTTCAAAAAAGTTAAAATTAGTAAAAAAATGTTTTTTAGTAAAATGAAAAAAGTAGGTATTAATATGCAAGTACATTATATACCAATATTTAATCAACCTTATTACAAAAATAAATTTAATTTTAATGTTAAAAATTTTCCCAATACTAATGATTATTATGAAAAATGTATTTCACTGCCTATTTATCCTAGTTTAAAAAATAATGATGTTAACTACATATATGAAAAAATAAAAAAATATTTTAAATAGTAGTTTAAATAGTAGTTATTATTATTACTAAAATATATGCAAAATAACCTTAACATAAGTAATTTTTTTTTATTAATTTTTAGTTTTTTTTGTTTTTATTTAACAGATATATTTTTTGAAAAATCATTAGCAGAATTAAAATGGTATTTTCTTTTTTTGATATTTATAATTCAAATTATTTTAAGCAATATAAATAATATTAAAGTAAATTATTTTATAAATATTTTTGTATTAGTTCTTGTTATACCATTCATTTTTTTAGCAAATAATTTAAATTTTTTTTATTTTATATTAATATTAATTTATTCTATTTTCACAACTTTCTTATTTTATGATCTTAAAAGTTTAAATAATATAAAAACTATATTATTAAATATATTGTTTTTTTTCACATGTTTTTTATTAATATTTCAAATATTTTATTGGATTGATATTGATAATTTTTTTTGGAAAGATTATTCCTTACTTAATACAAACACCCTAGAAATATTAAATTTATTGAAAAATAGAATTAATTTTCATTTAAATTTTAATATTTCAATATTTGAATTTCTTAAAATTTATAACATTTTTTTTATTTATTAATTTTTTATTTTATAAATCTTATAATTACCAAAAAAATAATTTATTTTTATTAAAACTATGGTGGATTTTACCAGGTATAATTTTTTTTATTGAATCTTTTTCAACATATAATTTTTTTAATAAAATAGGTGGAGGTTCCTTACATCACTGGCAAATATATATTAGCATTTTAGAATTAATTCAGGGCGGAGGTTATTTATTATGGGACATACCTTCTCAATATGGTTTTTTAAATATATTATTTATTTATTTAATACCTATTAGTGATCCATGGTTAAAACTATATTTTGCTAATAGTATAATTACTTTTACAGCATCATTAATAATCTTCAAAATAATTTGGAATAATAGAAATATATATTGGTATTTTTTATCAATTTTATTTTGTTGGATTATATTATTTGTTATCTCTGGAGGACCAGGGTATGATAATTTTTCAGTAACACCTAGTTTAGGCCCCTTAAGATACTTTTGGGTTATATTTATATGTTATCTTTTATTTTATTTTAGAAAATTTGAAATTAATTTTCAGTTAAAAATAATTTTACCATTTTGGATAGTTGGATCATTTTGGTCTATTATGAGTGCAATTTGTATTAATTTTTTAATATTAACTTACTTTACATATGTTTTATTTTCAAAAGAAAACATAGAATTAAAAATTAAAAATATTATTATTTATTTATTTACATTTCTAATATCAATATCAATAATTTATTTATTTTATAATTATAAATTAGGAGTTAACCCTGATTTATTATCGTTTTTTGATTTTGCAATAAATGGCGTAAATTTTCATGGTAAAAATTTGGGTACTATATTTAATTACAAACAAACTATTTTAATTCCTCTTTTAATATTATCATACTTAGTTTTAAATATTAGCAAGATAAAAGATAATAAGTTCAAATTTATATGTATAAGTTTTATTTCTTGTTTATTTGGGATTCTCTTATATTCATTTGATGCTGGCTCTAACTTAACTTTTTTAAAACAATTTTATTTATTTATATTTATTTTATTTTTAATTTTAAATTTTAGTGAATATAAAACTCATAAAGTCTTTGTATATCCAATTATAGTAATTACTTTATTATTTACATTAACTAACCCAAAGACAATTATTAATTTTATAAATAAATTAAATCACCAGGATTACTTTTTAAAAAATATAAACTTTAATGAAGATATTGAATTTAATGAAATTCTGAATAAAATAGAACCAAAAACTATTCCAGTAATATACATTGAGCCTGGCAGATATCTATTTTTTAATTCAAGAAACTATTACATAAATAACAACCAAACTATAAATATTAATAGAAATTATTTTCCATCATTTATAAGTGCAGGAAGTTTAATAAGATTAAATGAAAAATCTGCTAATAAATATTTACAAAGATGGTTAGACAGAAATTTATTTAATAAAGGTTGGTTTATAAACTCTATAAATGAACATTGGCATTTTGATATGGATAAACGAACTAATAAAATATTAATTAAAAATGGATTTAAAATTTCCAAACGAATAGATTATAAAAACTTAAAAGCCATTCTGTATGAAAAAATTGATTAAAATTTATCTATTTTTAAATATATCTTAATGATTTTACAAAAAATTTTATTTTTTTACTTTAAAATGAATTAGATATAAATTCCTTGAATAAATTAAAATTCCAAAAAGTTGGCCTACTATTATTACTGGATCTTTCCTAAAAATAGCATAAGTTAAAAGTCCTAATCCTCCAACTATACTTAAATACCAAAAAATTACTGGGACAACACTTTCGCCTTTCTGTTCAGAATAAATCCATTGCACTATAAACCTTGAAGCAAAAACCCCTTGGCCAGTAAAACCAATTATTAAGAAAATAATTTCTACAGTAGATAAGTTGGATAAAAAACTAAGCATTTTTTATTTTAATTTTTTTTATAATCTTTGTAACTTTATATACATCTCTTATTCCGGCAAAAAGTCTATCAAATGTTCCATATTTTGAAATTCCAAATTTTCTTGATCTGTGATCTACATTTATAAAAAGATTATTGGATCCATAAGCTTTGTATATTGCTGGTAAAAACCTATGAATACCATTAAAAAAAGGTGTTTGTAAAAAAATATTTTTGTTAAAAATTTTTAAAGCACATCCTGTATCAATACATTCGTCTTGCAAAATCAAATTTCTTATAAAATTAGCAATTTTAGACGAAATAATTTTATATAATTTATCTTTTCTTTTCACTCTAATTCCTCCAACTAAATAAGCGTTACTATTTGGATCATATATCTCAATTAATCTAATAATATCATTTGGATTATTTTGTCCATCTCCATCAATTGTAATAATGTTATCATATTTCGATATTAAAATCCCATTCAAAATTGATTTACTTTGTCCAAGATTTTTTGAATTTTCTATAATCTTTATTTTATCAATAAGTTTAAATTCATCAATAATCAATTTAGTATTATCAGTACTGCAATCATTAACAATAATTATTTCATAATCAATCTTATCGTCTAAATTATTTTTTATTTCATTTATTAGGTTTAAAATATTTTCAGCTTCATTATATATCGGTATTACTATTGAAAATTTATACATATATTAATAGCACTTATACAAAATTTATTTTTAAATTATATATTTGTTTTATATTGGATTTAGCTAATAATTAATATAATTAAAAAATATGCAAAAAATATTAATTACTGGACATTCAGGTTTTGTTGGTTCTTGGTTATCTTTATACCTTTCAAGTAAGAAATATAAGATTTATGGAGTTTCTCTAAAAAATCATCACAATAATCATATTTTTTATAAAGCTAATGTAAATAAAATTTGTAATAATCATATAGTAGATATCAGTAATTATAATAAACTTGAAAATGTTTTTAAAAAAGTCAAACCTGATTATGTCATTCACCTAGCAGCACAACCACTTGTAATAAATAGTTACTTAGATCCCATAAATACATTTAAAACAAATATTATTGGTACTTTGAATGTATTGGAATTAGCCAACTTATATAGCTCAGGTAAACTCATTAATTTTACATCAGATAAAGTATATAAAAAAAATGAAAAAAAATCTTTAAAAGAAAATGATTATTTAGGTGGTTATGACCCTTATAGCTTAAGCAAAAGTTGTAGTGATTTAATTGGTCAATGTCTTAATGTTAACAAATTAAAAAATAATAGTAGGTTAAAAATAACAACTTTGAGATGTGGAAATCTAATTGGTGGAGGGGATTGGTGTGAAAATAGAATAATTCCTGACTACTTTAGATCATATATAAATAAAAAAACTTTGATTATTAGAAATCCAAAAAGTATTAGACCATGGCAACATGTAATAAATTCAATAAATATTATTAAGCAAATTATGAGCTTAGAACATAAAAATGTTTATGATACATTTAACATTGGTCCAAATAATTCAAAGATTAGTGTCAATAAAATTTTGAATAAATTAAACAATTTTAATAATAATTTAGTTAAAATTAAAATCAAAAAATTATCAAGTTACCAGGAAACTAAAAATCTTAAATTAAATAATTTAAAGTCAAAAAAAATATTTAAAACAAAGAGTAAGAGTATTAATTTTGATTTAAAATTAACTAATGATTGGTACGTTAATTCTTTTAATAAAAAAAATATGTATGATTTTACACTAAAACAAATAGAAGATTACATATAATTTTTTTATAATTTTTTTATAAATTCTTTAATAGAACTATGTATATAATTAACTTTTTTAGTATTTAGCCCTTGATGACATCCAATTAAAAGTGAATTTTTCATTATACTATCTGCATTTTTATAATTACTTTTTTTATAACAAAGGATTTTTTTAAAAGCAGGTTGTTTTAATATATTTCCTGTAAATACTACCCTTGTTTGAATATTCTTTTTTTCTAGAAATATTTGTAAGTCTGTTCTATCAAAATATTTATTTTCAATTACTGTTATTGGATATGCTAACCATCCTGTGATTATATTTTGATTTTGTAAAGGTGTAGTAAAAAGATTGTTATATTTATTAAAAAAATTAGTATGTTTTTTGAAAATATTTGTTCTTTTAATCAGATTTAATTTGAGTTTTTTAAGCTGCACTAATCCAAAAGCTGCCCCTATTTCAGAGGGCTCTAAATTATAACCCTTTTCTTCAAATATAAATTTTTTATCATATTTGATATTATCTAATTTTATATTAAATCTATTTTCTATTTTTTCAGATTTATCATCAAATAAAGATGAGCTTCTTCCCCATGATCTCAATAATTTAGCTTTTTTATATATATTATGATTATTAAAACAAATCATTCCTCCATTGCCTGCACAATTGATAATGTGAGATCCATAAAAACTAGTAATCGAAATATCTGTATAATATCCAGATGATTTATTATTAATTTTTGAACCTAATGCATCAGCTGAGTCCTCTATAATAAGTAATTTATATTTTTTTGCTATTGCTTTTATTTTTTTCCAATCTGGTAAATTGCCTAATAAATTAGGAACACAAATAGCTTTTGTCTTTTTATTTATTGATGCTTCAATTTTCTCTTCATCAATACAAAAAGTTTTTACATTTACATCAACAAAGTTTGGTACAAAGCCACATTTAATCATCATTGATACTGTTGTTGAAAAAGTTAGAATTGGTGTAATGATATTAGAGCCTTTTGGTATGGGTATTGTTTCGTAAGCTAATAATAAGGCAGATGAGCCAGAATTAACCATAAGGCCATATTTTTTGTTAAATAATTTACTTACTTTGTTTTCAAATAATTTTGTATTTTTACCCATTTGGGTAGTTTTATTTAAAACTCCTAAAACTGCTTTGATTTCATCTTTTCCATGAACGGACTCTCCATAATTAACTCTCATAATAATATTTATATAGAGATTTAAAATAATTCAGCAAGTAAGATAAATTATAATAATAGATTTAAAGTACCCAAGGGGGATTTTTTTTCCAGATGTCTTCTAAATCAAGCTTATCCTTTAAGCTATCCATAGATTTCCAAAATCCTAGATGTTTATATGTGTTTAGTTGATTTGATTTTACAAGCTTTTGTATTACTGATTCTTCAAAAATACTTTGGTTATTTTTTATGTAATCAAAGATCTTATAATTTAAAACAAAATAACCACCATTTATAAAATTATTTTTTTCAGATGGTTTTTCTCTAAAATTAATTACATTATTTTTATTTGACTTTATTACACCATATTTACTTTGAAGCAAAACTGATGTTACAGTTGCTATTTTTTTACTTTTGTTGTGAGATTTTATAAGATTATTTATATTAATGTTTGATAATCCGTCTCCATACGTAAAATGAAAATTTTCATTTTCATTAATATACTTCTTTATTCTTTTTAATCGACCCCCGGTCATAGTTTTAGATCCAGTATCAATTATTTTTATATTCCAATTTAACTTTTTTTTACTCAATAATTTAATCTCATTTGAAAAAGTATCTATTTCAATATCACTAAGGAAATTATTAAAATTTACAAAGAAATTTTTTATTATATCTACCTTATATCCTCCACATACTATAAATTCATTAATTCCATAATAGTTATAATATTTCATAATATGTAAAATTATTGGAAATGGGCCAATATTAATCATTGGTTTAGGAATTAAATTAGTCTCTTCTAAAAATCTTGTTCCTCTTCCACCAGCTAGTATAACTAATTTATTAATCATTATAAAATAAGATATCCTATATATGTGATTTAATCTATTAAAATAAATAAGTATAAAAAATGTTTAATAATTTTATATATTAATTTATTAAATATCATAGAAATTAGGGGATTGTTTGAAAACATTATTAATTATTGGAGGCTCAGGTTTTTTTGGCCTTTCACTATTCGATTATTTCCAGAATAATGACAATTTTAAAAAATGGAAATTAAAAAAAATTATATTTATTTCCAGAAAAATTAATTTAAAAAGAAACAAATTAACTCAAAAAAAATTTCAATTTTTAAGAGAAGATATTACTAATTTAAGAAAATTACCAAAATGTGATTTGATAATTTATGCCGTAAATACAAATAAAAAGATAAGTAATTTAAAAGCTATAAATAATTTTTGTAAAATTATAAAAAGAGACTTTGAAAAATGTAATATTATTTTTACAAGTTCTGGGGCTGTGTATGGTAAAACATATTCCAATAAATACAATAAAATTAAATTATTTAATGAAAATATATCAATTAACTTTGATAATATAAAAAATTTGCCAATAAATAAAAAAAATTATGCTATATCTAAAATTGAGTCAGAAAATATATTAAAAAAAATTGCATCTAAGAAGATTAAGATAAGTATTGCAAGGTGCTTTACTTTTATTGGGCCAAATATAATTAAATATAAAAAGTATTTTATTTCAGATTTACTTAAATCATTAACTAATAAAGATAGTATTAAAATCAAATCAAATTATAGTGTTTATCGAAGTTTTATGGATGCAAATGATTTATGTGATTGGCTTCTGACTATATTAACTAAATCTAGAAAAAAATATGATATTTATAATGTAGGATCTGATAAAAAAATTGAAATACATGATCTAGGTAAAAAAATATCCAAAATTTATAATTTAAAGCTACAATCCAATAAAATATCATCGAGTTTTGTAGATTTTTATGTGCCTAGTATTAAAAAGGCAAAACAAAACTTGGGGTTGCGAACAGAAACTAATATTGATAAAGTTATAGATAAAACTTTCAGATATTTAAAGTTCAAATTATGAAAAATCTAATTTCAATATTAACTCCAACTTTTAATGAAGAAGAAAACATTGAAAAATTAATTTCTGAAATTGAAACTGAAATGCTAAAATTAAGTGATAAATATGATTACGAGCATATTGTTATTGATAATTCATCAACAGATAAAACAATCGCTATATTAAAGTCAATTGCCAAAAAAAATAAGAAATTAAAAATAATAATTAATTCTAGAAACTTTGGTCATATAAGAAGTCCATTTTATGGATTACTTCAAGCAAAAGGCGATGCTGTAATTTTTATGAGTTCAGATTTTCAAGATCCAATCGATTTAATTCCTAAATATATCAAAAGTTGGGAAAAAGGTAATAGAATAACTCTTGGTCAAAAAACAAAGTCTAAAGAGTTTTTTTTAATGAATATTATAAGAAGGTTATATTATAAATTTTTATCTTCCATATCTCAAATTCAAATACCACTTCATACAACTGGATCAGGAATATATGATAAAGAAATCATAAAATATTTTAAATTAGTTAATGATCCTTATCCTTATTTGCGAGGTCTTGTTTCTGAATTTGAAGACAACATTGAATTAATTGAATTTGAACAACCAAAAAGATTTAGAGGAAAAACTAAAAATAATTTTTATACATTGTATGACATTGGAATCTTAGGTATCGTAAAACATTCCACAATTCCACTTAGATTAATAATTCTGATAGGTTTTTTAATGAGTTTAGTATCTTTTTTTTCCGCTTTTGTTTATTTCTTTATGAAACTTTTAGATTGGAATTCATTTCAGATGGGTATTGGAGCTTTGGTAATAGGCATGTTTACTCTTTTTTCTTTTACAATAATGATGATTGGATTGATGGGTGAATATATTTTAGTAATACTTAGTTATTCTAAAAGATTACCTCTAGTAATAGAAAAAGAAAGAATAAATTTTGATAAAAATTAATTTATGAAAAAATTAACAGTAAATCAAATTGTATCTAAGCTAGAACAATTTGGATTTAAAAAAACTAAATTTGAAGTTAAAACAGTAGGAAAATATTCTGGATTAGACTCTGATTGGAATTATAAAGATGTACCTCACGTTCATAATGTACATTCTCAAATTGATCAAAGCATACCTATATCAATAGGTGATAAATCAGCTTTTTTTGTAAACCTACAAAAAATACCTTTTGTAAGTATTACATTGCCCTTGACAGTTACAATTTATGAATATTCAAGATTTAATATTATATATTTGGCTTCTTTTGGGCCATATATAATTATTATAAATACTAAAATTTTAGAATTAGATGAAAATAATTGTGAAACTACAACTGAATATACAATTTTAACAAAAGGATTATTCAAGTTATTTTTTTCTTTTATAAAAAAAATGCTTTTAAAAAATTATTCTAAATTAATGAGTGAGGATGTGCCAATGCGAGATCAGAGAGGAAGGTTAAGAGAAAATGATCATTTTTTCTTTTTGCCCGATGAAACTTATTCTTTTGATTTTACAACTGAAATATCTCGAAACAATGTTAGACTAAATGAAAACAAAAATAAAAGTTTAAGCATTTCTAAAAACAAAATATTTAAAAATAAACCATATATAATTGGGGAAAAGAATGGAATTATGTCATTTTTTATAACCTATGACGAAAATATTAATATTTGGCCAAAAACATGTCCTCATGAAGGGGCAAATTTAAGTAAAGATTGTTTAAAAAAAAATAAATTAAGCTGCCCTTGGCACGGTAGATCATTTAATCCAATAATTTCTTTTGATAGTTTTGGTAATTTAATTAGCAAAGATGAAAAAATATATAATGTATCAATTAATAATGATGATATTCAGATTGTATTTAAAAATTAATTTTTCTAGATCACCTATGCTAAGCTAGTCGCCCACCATCGACTTCAACAATTGTTCCATTTATATAAGAATGGTCTTTATTTGACAAAGAATATATAATATTTGCAATTTCATATGGTTCAGCTATTCTATTTAGAGAAGTTTTATTTATAATTTTTTTTAAACGTCTATTACTTGAATATTTTTTTTGGAAATTTGTATTTACTGCACTTGGTGCTATAGCAATAACTCTTATTGGATAAATGGACATTTCTCTAGAAAGACCTAATGTAAAAGTATTTAAAGCAGATTTTGCAACTCCATAATGTAATGAATCAGGTGAGCCAGTTGTTTTAGCAGCTACTGAAGACACATTAATGATAGATGAATTTTTTGTTTTTTTAATATATGGAAGCAGTACTTGAGTTAACTTAATACTTGAAAATAAATTAATATTAAATGAATTTACCCACAAATTAAAATCTGATTCTTCAAAACTTGTTCTTTTTAATACGTCACCAACATTATTAATTAAGGTATTTATTTTAGATATTTTATTTTTTTTTAAAAATATATTAATTTTTTTATAATCGTTAAATTTTAATGAATTAAATTTAAAAGGTATAACATATTTGTTATCAAGATTATTTTTAGTAAAAAAATTTTTTTCAAGTGCTTTAGTATAAGTAAATACAACTTTTGATTTGTTTTGTGAGAATTTTTTTAAACACTCAAGTCCTATTCCCTTTGAACCTCCTGATAAAAAAATATTATTCATTATTTTCTTTTAATATATTAAATAAGTTATTAGCAATATCTAGAGTTTTTAAAAATAAATAAACATCATTTTTTTTAAAATTCATAAAATTAGCCGAATTAAATTCAGGTTTCTTTTCAAAGTTTCTTCTACATCCTATCAAATAACACATGATTAAATTCATCTGAAATCTTAAATAGAGTTTTTTATTACTAAAAATTTTATTAATATTTATTGAATTAATAGAGTTTGTATTACTATTAAATAACTCAGCATAATGATTAGAATTTTTATTCTTCCATGTATGTTTTATATTAAAATAATTATTACTTACTTTAGTAGAATAACAATTAGACTCAATATAATAATTACCGGTTTCGATAGTAGCATGATCAAAAGAATAAAATAATCTAGCTAATGAAAATAAAGGATCACATAAATCTATTTTTGTATCAGGATCTATAATTTTATATTCTTCAGAATTACTTTTTAAATCCAGAATAATGTTCTGATCATGAAAATTCCAATGTCCTAAAGATGATATAAAAGATTTTTCATCATTTAAACTTCTAAAAGTATTTGATCCAAAAATTGTATCTAAACATTTTTTTAAATTTTGCAATTTTTTGGAATTAAGTTCAATTTGATTTAATGAGTTTAAATATCTTAATTCCTCAAATCTATTCATGCTATTAAATATTCCCAAAATATGATCTTCAAGCCAATCTGCAGATAAAAAATCAAATGTTTTATCAAAATTATGTTGTTCACTTATATCAACCAAATCGCCTACTAAAATTTTTAAAATTTGATTTTTTGTTTCTAAAGACTCCTTATCATTCATTATAAAATCACCAAGAGTAATACCTTCAAAATATTCTTGAATATAATAACTTCTATTTTTATACATTCCATTTTTAATAACACCCTGATCGACAATCTTAGGAAGTTTATCTTTAAAAAAATGATATACCTTAAGTGATTGTATTCTTGAAACCTCTGATTCTAGCCTTGGCGTATTATCATTAGAAATTTTACAAATATAATAATTATCTTTTTTTTTTACTTTCATTACTAAACAAGAATCACTCTTAATGATTTTATTTATTTTATAATCACCAAATGAATTTTCTAATTCCATAATTATTTAAAAATATTAATTATTTTTTTATTTTTAATAAATTTATTTAAAGTATCTATTACTGCTACCGAATATCCTAGGGTATTATGTACATAAGATTGTATTTTTAACATACTAATATTTTTATTATACAAATTATCATAATATTTAAAGTATTCATCTTGAGTTAAAATTACAGAAGAAGTCTCTAAATTACTAAAAGCTTTACTACCTAAAGGATAAAAAGGTGTATTTATGATTTTAAAATTTTTTTTTGCAAAGTTTCTAAAATATTTAATTAAATTCTTTTGATCTAATTTTATATTATTTTTGTAATTAAAATAAAATCTAGAAATTAAAAAACCTGGGGGCTCAATGTTAACCCTCAAAGCAACTGAATTTGAATTTAAAGAGTCAGGATAAATTCTATTCATAGAAGCTTCTAATTGAGAAAATCCTGGTCTTAGATTATTTCTACTTTCTTGTAATCTGGGATTTACAGATCTTGTTCCAAATTTTCCAGTTGGAGTATCAGGATGCACAATGTCAGCTTCCAAGCCTAAGAATTTCAAATAATCTATTTTTAAAAATTCTGCATAACTTAAAAGGGCACTAAGATTGGATTGCCATCCATTAGTTTGACAGGAACCTAATGCAAAAACATTTTCGTTTGTTATTTTATGAGGCTGATTTGTGAAATATTTTTTATTTGAATAAATTAGTGATGGATAGATGGCAGGTATATTAATATTTTCAGCTACTGCAAATATATATTTTGATATTTTTTTTAGCTTGTCATGAATTTTGTCATTATTTATGTGATCTTTTGATGTACTTAATATGCATCCATAATGTTTTTTAATATTATCAATATTATCTTTTTCTATATCATTCCAATAAATTTTTATAAGATTACCATTAATGGAAATTTGGTTTTTAGAATAATTGGCCTCTATATTCGGTATTTTAGAGTTTTTAGCAATCAGAATTCTTGCTATTAATGAATCTATTCTATTATAATTTTTATACTGTTTAATATCTCTATTTATTATTGAAGATATTTTAAATAAATCTTTTTTATTTTCACTATTAAGTAATAATAAATTTGCTCCTATTTCTGCACCACAACCAACTAGAATAAAATTTTTCATAAATTTAATTTTCTAAAATTTTATTTAAAGTTTTTTGTGAAATAAATGGGTACATATTTTCAATACTACTTTTTTGAAATGATCCATCTTTATTCATCATTGATTGTACTCTTGGAATAAGAGGTTGAATTGGGTCCATTAAAATTTCTGTTAAAACTGGACCTTTAAAATTAATAATTTTTTCCAAATACTTGTTTATATCCTTAGTATTTTTTATTAAAAATGTCTCAAAATTAAAAACTTTTGCTAATCTAATAAAGTTAGGAAATGATAATCCAGATTTTTTATTAGAACCTACATAGTTTTTAAAATGATTATTTTGCATTAATTTCATAGTTAAATATCCTGAATTATTTAGTATAAATATCTTTAATGGTATTTTATGATGAGAGACAGTTTGTAATTCTTGCATGTTAAACATAAAGCCACCATCTCCAGATATACAAATAATATTTGATTTTTTCGAAGCAAAGTGTGCACCAATTGACCCCGGCAAACCAAAGCCCATAGAAGCAAGTCCGCTTGAAGTAAATAATCTTTGTTTTTCTCTTGTTTTTGTATAAGTCTGCATAGTACAAGTAAAACTTGTGCCCATATCGGTAACCACAATACTATCATTTTTTATGTTTTTAAATAATTGATCAATAAAATAAAAAGAGTTAACAAATTTTTTATTTTCCTTATATTTTTTTAGAACAACAGGATATTCATTTTTTAATTTTTGAGATTTTTGAAGCCAATCCTTTTTATGCAAGAAATTTTTTGATATTTTATTAAGCTCAATTAGTAATTTTTTTAAAAAAAACTTTGAGTCACAATTAAAAAAAAGGTTAATTTTTTTTGAAAATTTTTTTATTTCAGCTAAATCAATTTCATTCATGACTATTTTGGCCTTTGGTGCAAATGAACTTAATTCATATCCAGTCATTGGCTGTGACAACCTACTACCAATTACAATTACTAAATCACTTGACTGAATTGTAAAATTACTGGCCCTATCTCCAAATAGACCAATTTTACCAATATAATTTTTATCATTTACTTTTAGTAAATCACTTGCATTCCAAGAAGATAGTATTGGGATTTTTATTAAATTACTAAGTTTTTTAATTTCATTAACTGCTCTACCAATTCTTATCCCATTTCCAATTACAAATACTGGTTTTTTTGATTTTTTTATTAAATTTATTAATTTTGAAAAATTTAAATTTTTGTTTTTTAATTTTGGTTTTTTAAATGAACTAAGGTTTGAAATATTAATTTTAGTTCTTTGAATATCAAGTGGTATATCTATCCAAACTGGTCCTGGTTTATTCGAGTTAGCTATGTATATAGCTTTTTCTAAATAGTATTTTATTTTATTGGCATCCTTTATTACAACTGAATATTTTGTAAAATCTTTTACATAATTTATAATATCTACTTCCTGTATTCCAAATTGTCTTATAACTTTATTGTTTATCATAAAATATGTGTTTACTTGTCCAGATATTATTAACATTGGTATAGAATCTATCCAGGCACCTACTACACCTGTAATAGCATTAGTGCCTCCTGGACCGGTAGTGATATGAACAACGCCTAATTTACCTGAGATTCTAGAAAATCCCTCTGCTGCCATAGCAGCAGCTTGTTCATGATGATTATTTATGAAACTAATTTTTTTATTATTTCCTATAGAGTCATTAAGGTGCATTGATCCACCTCCGGTGACTCCAAAAACATGAGTGATACCATTATCTGAAAGGAACATGCTCACGTAATCAGATAATTTCATTATATTATTTTAATGTATAAATATATTCCTGGCAACGACTTACTCTTCCATACCTTAAGGCATAGTACCATCAGCGCTAACAGCTTTCACGTTCGAGTTCGGGATGGGATCGGGTGTTTATCTGTTGCTATAGTCACCAGGAAAACTTTAGTATAAAACTTTTCTCTGTACGATATTGTAATCAAGCCAATTGAGTTATTAGTATTGGTAAGCTTCATATATTACTATACTTCCACACCCAACCTATCGACGTGGTGGTCTTCCACGACTCTAATGGGGAAATCTAGTATTCAGGTGGGTTTCCCGCTTAGATGCTTTCAGCGGTTATCCTGTCCGTACATAGCTACCCAGCGATGCTCTTGGCAGAACAACTGGTACACCAGTGGTACGTTCATCCCGGTCCTCTCGTACTAGGGACAAATCCTGTCAAATTTCCAACTCGTATAGCAGATAGGGACCGAACTGTCTCACGACGTTCTGAACCCAGCTCACGTACCACTTTAATTGGCGAACAGCCAAACCCTTGGGACCTTCTCCAGCCCCAGGATGTGATGAGCCGACATCGAGGTGCCAAACACCCCCGTCGATATGGACTCTTGGGGGGTATCAGCCTGTTATCCCCGGCGTACCTTTTATCCGTTGAGCGATGGCCCTTCCACTTGGAACCACCGGATCACTATGACCGTCTTTCGACTCTGCTCGACATGTACGTCTCACAGTCAGGCAGGCTTATGCCATTGCACTCTAAAGCTGATTTCCGACCAGCCTGAGCCTACCATCGCGCGCCTCCGTTACTCTTTGGGAGGCGACCGCCCCAGTCAAACTACCCACCATACAGGGTCCCACATCCAGATAATGGATGTTGGTTAGATATCAAAAAATTAAAGGGTGGTGTTTCATCTTTTGACTCCACAAAAGCTTGCGCTTCGCTTCAAAGTCTACCACCTAGCCTACACATTAATTTCCTAATACCACTGTAAAGTTGTAGTAAAGGTGCACGGGGTCTTTCCGTCTAACTACACGTACTCCGCATCTTCACGGAGAATTCAATTTCGCTGAGTTGATGTTGGAGACAGCGGAGAAATCGTTACGCCATTCATGCGGGTCAGAACTTACCTGACAAGGAATTTCGCTACCTTAGGACCGTTATAGTTACGGCCGCCGTTCACCGGGGCTTCATTTTAGAGCTTGCACTCCACCATTTAACCTTCCGGCACCGGGCAGGCGTCAGTCCCTATACATCGTCTTACGACTTAGCAGAGACCTGTGTTTTTGATAAACAGTCGCTTCTCCCTATTCTGTGCCACCAATTAAAAGTTGCCTTGAAACTGGTCCCTCTTATTCCGAAGTTACGAGGGCATTTTGCCGAGTTCCTTCAACATCATTCTCTCAAGCGCCTTGGTATACTCTACCTTCCTACCTGTGTCGGTTTAGGTACGATCTATATTCTGAGGCTATTTCCTGGAACCATTTCGTTGCATTTTTAATCCAATAAAAAAATACAACTTACATGATCCGTCAACTCTCAGAAGGTACAGGAATATTAACCTGTTTCCCATCGACTACGCATTTCTGCCTCGTCTTAGGGGTCGACTAACCCTGCGAAGATTAACTTTACGCAGGAAACCTTAGGATTTCGGCGAGAGTGTCTCTCACACTCTTTATCGCTACTCATGTCAGCATTCGCACTTCTGATACCTCCAGCATACCTTTCAGTACACCTTCAACGGCTTACAGAACGCTCCGCTACCCCTTAAAAATATCGCAATATTTTTAAAGTCACAGTTTCGGCAAATGGCTTTAGCCCCGTTACATCTTCGTCGCGGAAAGTCTTAATTAGAACAGTGAGCTGTTACGCTATCTTTAAAGGATGGCTGCTTCTAAGCCAACCTCCTGCCTGTCTTGGACTTTCTACATACTTTCCCACTTAGCCATTATTTGGGGGCCTTAACTGGTGATCTGGGTTGTTTCCCTCTTGACTATAGACGTTAGCACCTACAGTCTGTCTGCTGTGCATAGAGTATCGGTATTCAGAGTTTGGTTAGGTTTGGTAGGAATCGCTTCCCCCTAGCCCATCCAGTGCTTTACCCCCGATATCATTCACACAACGCACTACCTAAATAGTTTTCGCGGAGAACTAGCTATAGCGGAATTTGGTTGGCCTTTCACCCCTTAACACAAGTCATCCAAAAACATTTCAACGTTTCCTGGTTCGGTCCTCCGATGTATGTTACTACATCTTCAACCTGCTCATATTAAGCTCATCCCGCTTCGAGTCTAATCCGTACAACTAACGCCCTATTAAGACTTGATTTCTCTACGCCTACACCTATTGGCTTAAGCTTGCTGCACAGACTAAGTCGCTGACCCATTATACAAAAGGTATGCCATCACTTCTCAAGGAAGCTCTGACTGCTTGTAGGCATTCGGTTTCAGATACTATTTCATTCCCCCTATCGGGGTTCTTTTCACCTTTCCCTCACGGTACTTGTTCACTATCGGTCATTAAGGAGTATTTAGGCTTGGGAAGTGGTCTCCCCATATTCAGACAAAATTTCACGTGTTCCGCCCTACTCGAGAATAAAAATGCTTTTTACCTATACGGGACTATCACCCACTATGGTCTAACTTTCCAGAAAGTTCTAGTTATTACAAAATTATTACTGGCCTGGTCCGCGTTCGCTCGTCACTACTAACAGAATATATTTCTTTTCCTCTAGCTACTAAGATATTTCAATTCACTAGGTTAACTCTTATTAACTATGTATTCATTAATAAGTAACTCTAAAGAGTTGGGTTTCCCCATTCGGAAATCTAAGGATCAAAGTGTGTTGACAACTCCCCTTAGCTTATCGCAGCCTGCCGCGTCCTTCATCGCCTCTTAATGCCAAGGCATCCACTAAATGCCCTTTTGCGCTTGATTGCAATTACGTACAGAGAAAAATTTTGTACGTATTTTATATCAAAATAAATTTATTTTTGATCAGTTATTAGTTTTCATATTTACAAATTTAAAGAAATAATAAGAATTTATTGGAAGTATGGTGGAGGATAGCGGGATCGAACCGCTGACCTCCTGAATGCAAATCAGGCGCTCTCCCAGCTGAGCTAATCCCCCCATATTTATGGTGGGCCGAGGAAGACTTGAACTTCCGACCTCACGCTTATCAAGCGCGCGCTCTAACCAACTGAGCTACCAGCCCAGTTTGAAAAGAGTATTACCAAGCACTAGCCAATAATTATAAAGAGATACATAGACAACAACCCGGATGAAAAGCGAACTTTTCATCAATATCCTTAGAAAGGAGGTGATCCAACCGCAGGTTCCCCTACGGTTACCTTGTTACGACTTCGCCCCAGTCGCTGACCCTACCGTGGACGGCTGCTTCCTTGCGGTTAGCGCACCGGCTTAAGGTAAAACCAACTCCCATGGCGTGACGGGCGGTGTGTACAAGGCCCGAGAACGTATTCACCGTAGCACGCTGATCTACGATTACTAGCGATTCCAACTTCATGGACTCGAGTTGCAGAGTCCAATCCGAACTGAGATGGTTTTTAGGGATTAGCTTTATTTTGCAATATTGCTGCCCTCTGTGTCCACCATTGTAGCACGTGTGTAGCCCAGACCGTAAGGGCCATGAGGACTTGACGTCATCCCCGCCTTCCTCCAGCTTATCACCGGCAGTTTTTTTAGAGTGCCCAGCCGAACTGATGGCAACTAAAAATGAGGGTTGCGCTCGTTGCGGGACTTAACCCAACATCTCACGACACGAGCTGACGACAGCCATGCAGCACCTGTGTGTGTGCCAGCCGAACTGAAGAAATACAATTCTGTATTTCAAACACACCATGTCAAGGCCTGGTAAGGTTCTTCGCGTTGCTTCGAATTAAACCACATGCTCCACCGCTTGTGCGGGCCCCCGTCAATTTATTTGAGTTTTAATCTTGCGACCGTACTTCCCAGGCGGAGTGCTTAATGCGTTAGCTTCGACACTGAAACTATTGTCCCAGCGACTAGCACTCATCGTTTACTGCGTGGACTACCAGGGTATCTAATCCTGTTTGCTACCCACGCTTTCGTATCTCAGCGTCAAAAATGGCCTAGTTAGTCGCCTTCGCCTCTGGTATTCTTTCCAATATCTACGAATTTCACCTCTACACTGGAAATTCTACTAACCTCTACCAATTTCTAGATCTCTAGTTTTAAATGCAGTTCCTGGGTTGAGCCCAGGGATTTCACATCTAACTTTTTGATCCGCCTACATACGCTTTACGCCCAGTGATTCCGAACAACGCTAGCCCCCTTCGTATTACCGCGGCTGCTGGCACGAAGTTAGCCGGAGCTTCTTCTTCAACTAATGTCATTATCATCATTGATGAAAGAGTTTTACAACCCGAAGGCCTTCTTCACTCACGCGGCATTGCTGGATCAGGGTTTCCCCCATTGTCCAATATTCCCTACTGCTGCCTCCCGTAGGAGTCTGGGCCGTGTCTCAGTCCCAGTGTGGCTGATCATCCTCTCAAATCAGCTATAGATCGTAGCCTTGGTAGAGCAATTACCTTACCAACTAGCTAATCTAGTGCGGGCTCATCTGAAGGCGATAAATCTTTCTCTTTGCAGACACATCCGGTATTAGCTACAGTTTCCCGCAGTTATTCCGAACCTTCAGGTAGATTCCCACATGTTACTCACCCGTGCGCCACTAGGCCCGAAGACCTCGTTCGACTTGCATGTATGAGGCATGCCGCCAGCGTTCGTTCTGAGCCATAATCAAACTCTTAAGTTAAATAATTTTGACCGAAGTCAAAAATTACGGAACGTCCGTTAAAGCGGAATACTTCTTGTATTAACAAAAAATATTTGTTGATACGTATTCCATTAACATTCGTATAAATTGTATTACGAATTGTTGTCTACGTATCTCTTTATATCCTTATTTACATTTCAAAGAGCATAGCAATCCTTCATAAAATTAATAAAAACAATATGATGATTACCCTTTCCTTAAAGAAAAGTGTTTGGTCTATAATAGCAATAAAATACCATGTCAAACAATAAAAATAAAAAAAATTGGCTGTTTTCTGTGTAAAAAAAGATTATTTTTTCATTTTTATACAAATTAACAAGAATCTAAAAAAGTTTAATAGAAAAATAGCATTTTTTTATATTTTTTTCTCTATTTTATAGGTGTCAGAAGTAAAAGAAAAGAATTTAGGAAAAATTTTTAGACCTATACAACAATCAATACCAAATACACATAACCACAAAAAATTTCCTTTAGGTGTTCCAGAATTTCTTGGTTTTCTATTATACTTTAAAGTAAACTGTTTTACTTTAATACTTGGTACAAGAGCTCTTACAAAAAACTTTCTGTAAGAGGTATTAATCAATAAATCAAGGGTACGTCTATTTATTAATCTGAAATCACCTGAATCGTTTATCAAACCAAGTCTAAATAAATCACAAAGAAAATAAAAAAGTTTTATAAAGATAATCCTCCACAGTTTTTCATTTTCTCTTTTTATTCTAACTGTATTTACAACATCGTAACCTTGACTATGAATTTTTAATAAGTCTGCAATTATCTCAGGTGGGTCTGATAAATCACCATCAATAGTTACAATTATATCACCTTTTGAATTTTTAAAACCAGCTAGTAAAGCCATTTGATGTCCATAATTTTGATCAAAAAATATTGCCTTACAGCTATTTGAACTTTTACAAATATTAATTAATTTTTCTCTAGTTCCATCAGTGCTTCCATCATCAATGAAAATAATTTCAAAATTTTTATAGGGTAGAAGAATTTTTTCTGTTCTTTTGATTAATTCATCTAAATTGCTAATCTCATTTAAAACTGGTACTAAAACACTAATCACTTAATTACTTCTTCTAATTTCTCTATAATACTTATACATTCAAAATCAAATTTATAATTATTTTTATTTTTGTTTATCATATATTTATGTTGAAGAAATATTTCATTATGATTTTCAACAAATGAATTAATTTTTACTGAATTTTTAAAAATATTAACATGTTTTTTATTAAACTGGATGGTATATTTATTTTTTTTATTTGACAAAATAACTTTCCTTAAATTTTTATCACTATTTCTAGAAAACTTAAACTGGGTATTTAGTTTAGAATTTTTAAAATTAATTAATTCATAATTATTTGTTGTTTTATAATCAAATATTTTTGATTTTTTTAAATTATCAAATGTTGTAGGAGAGATTATATTTAATATTGAATAAATATGTGAAATAATATCAATACTATATGGTATTGATTTATCAAAATTTTTTATTCTGCCATACTTTTTTTGATCTTTTTTATCTAACCAAAATAATGTAATTTGATTAAATTCTTGTTTTTTTAAATATTTAGAAATTTTTATTAAATTTAAATTGTACAACCATGGTGAACTTACAAAAAAATTATAGTTTTTATTATTTAAAGAATTAAGAACTTTATTATAATATTTTTTTCCTAGTAAATATGGTTTTTCGCAAAGTATATGATTATTTTTTTTTGAAAAATAATTTAAAAAAAATTTATGATTTTTTGCTCTTGTAACAATTATTACGTAATCATAATTTAATTCATTTATCTTTTTTTTATTTGAGTAAATAGTTGTATTAGATTTAGAATATTTTTTTTTTAAATAATTGTTGTTGTATATAGAAAAAAAATCTATTTTTTTTATTTGTTTTATTCTTTTAATTTCATTGTAATGAACTTCAGCCCAGCGTCCCCCGCCAACAATCAGTACATTTTCTATATGATTTTTTGACAAAATAATTTTTTTAATAATTTTTTTGTGACCAAATATAAAATTTCTTAATTATTTTTTCTAAATTATATATTGGTTTATATGAAAATTCTTTTTTAGCTTTACCTACATCAGGACATCTTCTTTGAGGCTCTGTTTTTGGATAATTGTTTGGATATTTAACAAAGTTTGACCTAATATCTATATTTAAAGTTTTTTTTATCTTATTAACTAAATCTTTTGCAGAGATTTCCTCTTTAGGATTACCTACATTGTAGGCATCACCTTTTCCTAAAAAAATAATGTAGAAAAAACATACCATTGCATCGTTTATATAGCAGTATGATCTCGTTTGTTTACCTTTTAAATAAATATTAAGTTTTTTATTATTTTTTATATTTCTAAAAAAACTAGGAAACACTCTATTATCATTTTTATTCATTCCAGGGCCAACTATATTGAATGGCCTAATTACATTATTTTTCATATTATAATTTTGACTGTAAATATAACATAATGTTTCTCCTACTCTTTTGCCTTCATCATAACATGCGCGATCACCCATTGGATTAACATTACCAAAATATGTTTCTTTTGTGGGTATATTACCTTTAGTTGGATTGCCATAAATTTCACTAGTGCTAAAAAAAGTAAAAGAAGATTTATTTTTTTTTGAAAGATCTAAAAGCTTTTTTGTACCAGAAATACTAAGCAGTAGTGTTTCAACTGGAAATTTATAATAATTACTTGGATCTGGAATACCTGCAGCATGTATTATATAATCAAATTTAAAAGGATATTTGTTTATTTCCAAAATATCTTTTTTTAAATAAACAAAGTTTTTTTTGTCATACATTTTGTCTATTCGTATATCTACTATACAAAGCTTACATGGTTTTTTAAAAATATTTTGATTATAGTAATTAATAACCTCCTGAAAATATTTTCCTAAAAATCCATTACCTCCAGTTAATAATATATTTTTTCCTTGAAATTTATTAGAAATTTTTTTTACTCTTTTAACAATTTCCAATATATCTTGAACTTCAGAATGATTTTTCATAATATTTCAACACTTGGAAGAGGTACAATAAATTTAGATTTTAATCCTAGATCTCTCCATTTTTTTATTATTGGATTTTTTAAATGCCATGCAAGTAAAAGTATATAATCAGGTTTATCTTCAAGAAAAACTTTACTATTTTTTATTGGAATATTTAAATAAGGAATAGTTAAATTTAATTTTAAAGAAGTCTTTTGCTCTGCAATATATGGAATTTTATTATAATTTATATTATTATATGATAATAAAACTACTGCTCGCGCAGGGCATGCCTTACCTACAATACTTTGTTTTTTATTATTAATTTTATGAATTATTTCTTGTAAATTATTACTAACCTTATAAATTTTTTTGCTGAAATTATTATAAACTTCATCATTTGCAAATAACTTATTTTCATTTTGATATATTTTTTTTAAGCTTTTTGATGTTTGTAAATTAAAATTAGATACAAAACATCTCAAGCTTCCACCATATCTGCTTACTTTGTAAGCATCAAAAAAATTTAATTTATAACTGTCGAATAAAAATTTAAGTGGCTTTGCAGAATAAGTTCTAAGATGTTCGTGATAAAATGTGTCGTACTGTAAATTTTCTAAAACATTTCCTAAATAATGGTTTTCAAATACAAAAAAACTTTCTTTATCTAATAAATTATTTATACCACTCATAACACTGCCCAATGAAGACATATGGGCAAAAACATTAGTAGCGGTAATTAATTTTGCTTTACCATGTTTTTTTTTAATAAAATTTGAAACTTTTTTATCAAAAAAACTTTTGTATGTTTTTATTTTATTTTTATTTGCAAGTTTATAAGTATCTGTCGGCTCAATTCCTACAACACGACAACCTAGGTTTTTAAAATGTCTTAATAAATTTCCATCATTTGAACCTATATCTACTACTAGATCGTTTTTTTTAAGTTTTAATTTTTCAAAACAAGTTTTTGCAAATTCTAATTGCTCATCATTAACAACACCTGTTATGGAAGGAATATATGGGTATTCATCATGGTATACTTCAGATTGATTTACTATATGATCAAGTTGAACTAAACCACAATTTCTACATCTAACAACTTTAATAGGATAGAGAGTGACTGGATTATTTTTTTGATTTTTTTTGCTAATAAATGTATTTGCCAATGGCTGATATCCAAGATCAAGAAAATCAAATAAATTTTTAGAATTACAAATTTGACAAAAAGGGATTTGGCCACTCTTAAAATCATGTTGTAAATTTTTATTCATTATTTTGATATTTTATAAATAGAACTAAATGGACAATAAATAAAAAAATTATTTTTACAATAGCAAATAATTAATAGTTAAATTTATAAGCTTTAAATAATATTTTTCTTTTGATTTTATCTTTGCTTGTTTGACTTTTTTCTATCAATCTTAATATTAATTTTAAATTATGTTATTTAAAAACTAAGATTGTAAGTTAATTTGAATAATTTTTAAATAAATAAACATTATAATTTTTTTTGTATAATTTGAAATTATTATCATTTAAGGAATTAATAATACTTTGAAATTTTTTAGATTCGTGATGAGCTTCAAACATTATATATTTACATTTACTTAACCATTGGTTTTGTTCTTTTATAATATTTAGTTCTTCACCCTCTACATCAATAATAAGCTGGAAATTATCTATTTCATATTCTTTTAATAAACCATTAATATTGGTAGTTTCAACTGATAAGAATTTATTAGTTTGTTTTGTATATTCATAGCTATCTAAGCTAAGCTTATTTTCAAATGGTTCATCAAACTCATAAAATTTAACTTCACCTTTTTCTTGATGGCTTAAAGCTTTTTGAATTATTATATTTTTTTTAAAATCATCAAACTTATTAAGTTCAAAATTTTTTTTAATAATTTGTATTAATTTTGGGTTGGGTTCTAATATTAATAATCTAGAATTAGAGCCAATGTGATCTCTCAAAAATATAGACATTGTTCCAATACCACCTCCTGCTTCAATAGTATCAATATTTTTATCCATGAATTTAATCAAATACCTCTCTTTTGACTCCCACATACCAAATTTGAGTAAAAAATTTGAAATAGAATCTTTTTCTGGAACATTATTAAAACTAAATTTATTTATTTTAAAAATTTTTTGATTAATGAATAGTTTTGAGTAAATTTTAACAAGTTTATAAAAAACTTTAAATCTTATCCAAATTAAGAATTCTTTATTAATGTTCATAAGTTATTTAGACCATCTATACAAATATAAATCAATCATTTAAAAAATTAAAATATTTTGGTTGCGGGGGTAGGATTTGAACCTACGACCTTCAGGTTATGAGCCTGACGAGCTACCGGGCTGCTCCACCCCGCGATATCAGATTGTTATTATTACTAATATAAAATAATTCAAGATATTTATTTAGATAAAAAAGTATTAAATATAAAATACTTTTGCAACTCTTAGTATTAACAATAGAAAAAAATTTAATTAAAAAGACTCTTTATGCTTTAATGGAACTAAATATAAACTAATTACTAAATTGATATATAATAATTAATTTTGCTTAATTAATATACAGTGACCATTAATATTGTGATAAAATATAAATCTATTATCTTTTTCATATTCTTCACATAGTTTAGTAATTCCTTCGCAGCCAATAAAACCATAATCATCAAAAATTATTAATCCGTTATTAACTAATTTTGTATAAGACCATTCCACAATATCTTGAGCAGATTTATATGTATCTACATCTATGTGTATAAATCTAATTTTATCTTTTATTTTTTTAGAATTAAAATCAGGAAAAACACCCTTAAGTATTTCAAAATTTTCAATATTATTTTTATTGAGGTTTTTAATTATAAAATCTATATCTGTAAATTTGTGTTCTCCCCCAATATATTTGTTATCTTTGGAAGAGGCTTTAGCAACACCATCAAAGGTATCTGCAATGAATAATTTTTTATTAATATTAAATTCATTCAAAGCTGAGCCTATAATTATAGAAGATCCTCCCTTATAGGCACCAACCTCTAAATAAACTCCATCATTAAGTTTGTTACTCTGATAAATTAAATACCATAATTCGTATAATCTCAAAATATCAATTAATGTTATATCTTTAATTTTATTATAAATCTTAAGAAATTTTTTATCTTTCAGATGTTTTAAATAATTACTCCTGATAAATGATGGTAAACCATTTTTTAAATCTTTATTGTGAGTTTTTTTTTCATTAATTAATTGATGCATTAAAATTATTTTTTCAGGAAAAAGATGATAATATTTATTAAAAAGTTTTTTTATCATTAAACAATTAGTTTGGTAGCGGAGGAGGGATTTGAACCCCCGACATCACGAATATGAGCCGTGCGCTCTGACCAACTGAGCTACTCCGCCAGTAATTTTAAATATTAAATGACTCTCCACAACCACATGAAGATTTTTCATTTGGATTATCGAAAACAAATCTTGATGACAACTTATCTGTTCTATAATCCATTGTAGAGCCAAGTAAAAACATTGTAGCTTTTGGATCTACAAATATTTTAACTCCATTTTTATCAATACATTCAAAATTATTAACTTCAGATGATTTTGCAAAATCTAATTTATAAGAATAACCACTACAGCCAGAATTTTCAATACCTACTAAAACTGAGTCTACTCCATTAGGTGCATTTGATACAATTTTTTTTATTTGCTCAGCAGCTTTATTTGTTATTGATAATAATTTATTCATATTATTTATTATAAATTAAATTAGAATATATCTAAAGCAAGTTTTGCATCTTCAGACATTAAATCTTTATTCCATTTAGGCTGCCAGACAAGCGATACTTTAATAGAATTAAGATTATCTAAACTTTCTATAGATTTTCCTACGTTTTTTGGCATTGTACCAGCAACGGGACAATTTGGATTAGTAAGAGTCATCTCTATAGTAACATCATTTTCATTATTTATTTCTATACTATATATTAAGCCCAAATCATATAGATTTACTGGTATTTCAGGATCCATTACTTTTTTTATACATTTAATAACATCTTCAGTTTTTAACTTTTTTTTTGGAGTATTTTTTGTTTTGAAATAATAACTGGAATTTTTATCTGGTAAAAAATCTTCTAGTTTTTTTTGATTCATTTCTTAAGTAAGAATTTTAATAATTTCATCTAAACTATCTGTTAAATGATCAACATCATCTTTAGTGTTATATATTCCAAAAGATACTCTAGATGTACCTTTGATATTAAAATATTTCATTAAAGGTTGACAACAATGATGGCCTGATCTTATTGCTATATTTTTTTTATCCAACATAGAACCAATATCACTATTATGAAGGTTAGTGAAATTAAAAGAAATAATTGCTCCTTTATTTTTACTTTTACCGTATATATTAATATTATTAAACTTATTTAGTTTGTCAAAAGCATAATCGTGAAGTTCCATTTCATGTTCATATATTTTATTCGGATTAGTTTCACTCATAAAATCTAATGATGCTGATAAACCAATAACCGGAGCAATAGGTGGAGTTCCAGCTTCAAATTTCTCATATCCATCGGCATAAGTACTCTTATCAATATCAACATTACTTATCATTTGACCCCCTCCCTGGTATGGAGAAAAAGAGTCTATCCATTTATCTTTCATATACAAAACTCCAAGGCCTGAAGGACCATAAATTTTATGAGCAGAAAAAACATAAAAATCTGGATCAAGACTTTTTATATCGACTTTTTTGTGCGGTGCAAATTGACATCCGTCAACCAAAAGTGGGATATTTTTATTTTTAATTAAATCTTTAATTATATCAAAGTCAGTAATAGATCCTGTTACATTTGACATATGAGTAAGAGAAACTAGTTTTGTTCTTGAATTAATTTTTTGTTTTAAATCGTCGTAATTTATTTCTCCTTTTTCATTAAGACTAATAGGGTTTATTTTAATTTTTTTATTTGATATATGCCAAGGAATTATATTTGCATGATGCTCAAGATAGCTAATTATAATTTCATCTCCATCATTAAAGTAATCTTCTGACATACATGATGAAATTAAATTTATTCCTTCAGTAGCACTTTTTGTGAATATAATATTTTTATAAGAAGGAGCATTCAGATATTTGGCAACTTTTTCCCTAGTATTTTCATATTTTTTAGTAAGTTTTGCACTTAATTCATAAGCTCCTCTATGAATATTTGCATATTCATTTGAATAGCAATTATTTGTTGCATTTATCATGCTATCAACTTTTAAAGCAGAAGCAGCAGTATCTAGAAAAACTAAACTTGGATTTTTTTTAAATACAGGAAATTTTGATTTGATATTATTAAAAGTCATTTTATGTTATCCAAATAATTAGTTAATTTCTCTTTAATAGTTTCAGCAATATCTTCATCTTTTATACTATCAATATCTTCATTTATAAAAGATGAAACTAACATTTTAATAGCAGAATTTTTACTAATACCTCTTGATCTTAAATAGAATATAGCTTTTTCATCAATAGGACCAATGGTTGAGCCATGACTACATTTCACATCATCAGCAAATATTTTCAACTCAGGTTTTGAAAAATATGATGAGTTATCTGATAAAAGAATGCCTTTACTGAGTTGATACCCCTCTGTCTTTTGAGCGATACTATCAACAAATGTATTACTAAAATAAGCTGCCTTAGAATTATCATTTAAAATACCTTTATATATTTGATTACTTTTACAATTCTCTGCTAAATGTTTTACAAAAGTTTTGTTATCTGAAATATTTGAGTCTTTAAGAAAAAAGAAACCTTTGAGATCTACTTCAGACTCAATATCATTCAAATCAGAAAAGTGATAATTTCTAACGTATCCATTAGAAAAATTATAAACTCTTTGTTTGTAATGGCTTTTAAATTTACAACTTGCAAAACTTGATAAAGATAGATTATGACTTTTACCGTTATCTTGTATTATTGTATGAAATAATTCTGATTTTCTTTTTAATTCTAATATATTAAAAATATTGTAAACGGCAGCAAATTTATTTTGATATTCTTCAGTTATATTTATTTTACAGCCTTCATCACAATAAATTAAATTTTTTTGAAATATGGTAAGATTTTCATCAGAAACTATATTAGATATTTTAATTTTAACATTTTTATTTTTTTTTACTTTCAATTTGAACCCACAGTTTAATAGTAAGGAATTTAAATCAATAAAAAAATCTTTGTTACTTGATAGACTGTTATCAAAATAAAAATCTTGATTATTTAAATCTAATTTTGATAAGTCTATGATATCATCTG
>CACDMT010000012.1 GCA_902553945.1 uncultured Alphaproteobacteria bacterium
GACCCTTTCTGTTGCAATGAATAGAATAGGTGCAAAATCTGACTCAGGTGAAGGTGGCGAAGACCCTATAAGATTTAAACCAAAGTCAAATGGAGACAATCCTTCTTCTAAAATAAAACAAATTGCAAGTGGAAGATTTGGAGTTACTGCAGAATATTTAAATAATTGTGAGGAAATTGAAATAAAAGTTGCACAAGGAGCTAAACCTGGTGAAGGAGGGCAGCTACCAGGAGGGAAGGTAACAGAATTAATAGCTAAACTAAGACATTCGACAGAAGGCGTTACACTTATAAGTCCCCCACCTCATCATGATATTTATTCAATAGAGGACCTAGCTCAATTAAAACTGCAAAATACTGTACATCTAAGCATTCTGCTGATTGAACGTTTAAAGAAATAAATGTTCTTAGATTTTGCTTAATTAAATGATGATGTACAGAACTTGTAACTAATATCATTGGAAGGGCTATTCTTGATTTAGACATTTCTTTGTCGCTTAAAATTATATGTATATATCCTTCTCTTACCGCTTGCTCTGCTTCGTTGTTAATTATTGATATATATTTTTCAAAATTATTTTCAGTATTATTTTTATCCATAGTAGTATCAATAATTTTTACTGTATCTTTCATATACTTACGCATGGATTTAAATTGCTCTATAGAAAGTACTGGTGAATTTAATTGTAAGTGATCACATTGTGTCTCATTTTCATCAAGAATATTGCTTAAATTCCCAATTCTTGTTCTAAGACTCATTACAACCCTCTCTCTTAAAGAGTCTATTGGTGGATTTGTAACTTGACTAAAATTTTGTCTAAAGAAATGATGAAGGCCTCTATATTTATTTGAAAGAACAGCAAGCGGTGTATCATCACCCATTGATCCTGTTGCTTCTTTTTTTTCTGCAATCATTGGATGAAGAATTAATTCAATGTCCTCAATTGACCAGGCAAAACATGCCATTCTTTTTCTTAAATCCCCTGAGTCTAAATCTCTAAATTCTTCATCAGTAGATTTAACTAATTTATCAATATAAGTAATTTTTTTAGTCCAATCACCAAATGGCTTAGTATCAGCTAAGTATTTTTTTATTTGATCATCTTTATAGAATTTTTTATTTTTAAAATTAATAGCTATTAATTGTCCTGGTCCAACTCTTCCTTTTTCAACAACATTACTTTCATCAATAGTAACCATTCCAGTCTCAGATCCAGCAATTAAAAGTTTTTTAGTGAGAGTATATCGAATTGGTCTCAAGCCGTTTCTATCCATTCCTGCTATAGCCCAATCTCCATAAGCGCCACAGATTGCAGCTGGACCATCCCAAGGCTCCATAACAGCGCCACCATATGCATAAAGGTCTTTAAGTTTTTTCGGAAAATCCCTTCTATGTGCCCAAGCTTCTGGAATTGTTATAATTTTTGCCATTGGAAGTGAGCGATTTGCTTTAACAAGCAATTCAATTGTAGAGTCTAATGCAGCTGAGTCTGAAGCTTTGGAATCTATTATTGGTTTTAAATCATTTACATTATTGCCAAAATTTTCATGTTGCATTCTAGGTTCATGCGCAGTCATCCAATTTTTATTTCCTTTTAATGTATTAATCTCTCCATTATGGGCAATAACTCTAAATGGTTGTGCCAGTGACCAGGTTGGAAAGGTATTAGTTGAATATCTTTGGTGATAAACTGCAAATTTAGATATAAAATTTTCTTTTTGAATATCTGGATAAAAATTAGATAACTGCTCAGCTAAAAACATTCCTTTGTAGACAATAGACTGACATGATAGTGAACAAATATAAAAATCAGCAATATTTTGTTTTCTAATTTCTTTTTCAATTCTTTTTCTTACTAAATAAAGTTTATTTTCAAATTCTTTTTCTTCTTCATAATGTTCATTACAAATTAATATTTGTTCAATTTCTGGACGTGTTGCTTTAGCCTTGTCCCCTATAATTGATGAATTTATTGGTACATGTCTCCATCCATAAATTTTTAGTTCTTCTCTTAAAATTTCTGACTCAACAATAGTCCTTGCGTTTTCTTGTGCTGAAAAATCAGTTCTAGGTAAAAAAATCATTCCAACACCAAATGGAAATTCATTTGGTTGATGGCCTGTTCTTTCAATTTTTTCTTTGAAGAATTTCTTAGGTATTGACAGTTGGATACCAGCTCCATCTCCCGTTTTACCATCTGCATCTACTGCACCTCTATGATATAAAACTTTTAGAGCTTGTACTCCTAGTTCAACGATATCTCTTGTTTCAGAACCATCAAGAGATGCAATTAAACCTACTCCACAAGAAGAATGTTCATCTTTCTCATTGTAAATATGATTCTCTTCAAGTAATTTTTTATTTTTTTTATAATTTTGAATAAAATTATTATTCATTAACAACTCTTTTTTGTGAATTATTTTCTAATTCAAATTTATTTCTGATATAGTCATGAATATTATTTGCAGCATCTCTGCCATCTTTTATACCCCACACAACCAGGCTTGCACCACGAACTATATCTCCAGCTGCAAAAACACCATCTAAAGAAGTCATCATGTTTTTATAGTTAATTTTAAGTGTTCTCCAACGAGTTACGTTTAAATTTTCATTATTAAAAAGTTTTGGAAGATCTTCAGGCTCAAATCCAAGAGCTTCGATGACAAGATCAACATCTAGATTTTGTTCTGTTCCTTCTTTTGGCTCAGCTTTTTTTCTTCCTGATTCATCTGGTTCACCAAGTTGCATCAAAACTGTTTCTACGTTTTTAAGTATACCATTACCCGAATATTTGGTTGGAAGAGTTAACCATTTAAAGTTAACTCCTTCTTCTATAGCATTTTGAACTTCTCTTTGTGAACCTGGCATATTTACTTTGTCTCTTCTATATAAACATTTAACAGATTTTGCTCCTTGTCTAACAGCAGTTCTGACACAATCCATGGCAGTATCCCCACCACCTATAACAACAACATTTTTTCCATTAGCATTTAGCCTACCATTAATAAAATCATCAACTTTATCTTTTAATCCTGTTTTATTACTAGCTATTAGAAAATCTAATGCTGGCACTACATTATTAAAATTTGAATTGTTGAGATTAATTTCTCTAAATTTATAAACACCGGTAGCAATTAATATTGCATTATGTTTTTCTTTTATTATTTCAAAGGTTATATCTGTTCCAATATTACAATTTAATTCAAATTTAATACCGCTATTTTTCAAACGTTCAGTTCTTCTTACAACAATCTCTTTCTCTAATTTAAAATTTGGAATACCATAAATTAATAATCCTCCAGGCCTATCGTATCGATCATATATTGTAACTTGATATCCTTTTTTTCTTAATTCCTCAGCAGCTGCTAAACCAGCAGGCCCTGATCCAATTATACCAACACTATAATTTTTTTCTTCTAAGGGTTTTATATTTTTTACCCAACCTTCATCCCAAGCTGTATCAGTTATATATTTTTCAATTGAACCAATTGTAACGGTACCATGACCAGATTGTTCTATAACACAATTGCCTTCACATAATCTATCTTGAGGACAGATACGTCCACAAATTTCAGGCATATTATTTGTTGCACTTGAAATTTCAAAAGCTTCTTTCATTCTATTTTCAGCAGTTAGTTTTAACCAATCTGGAATATTATTATGAAGGGGGCAATGAACTTGGCAAAAAGGAACGCCACACTGCGAACATCTTGATGCTTGTTCTTCAGCTTTTTGGGCTGCGTATTTAGCATATATTTCATCAAAAGATTTTACTCTTCTTTTAGCATCAGCTTTATTAGGATTTTCCTTATTTATTTTTGTAAATTTTAACATTTAGGTCAACATTGTTTACTAATATATCTGCTTAAGTCCAAATATACAGTTAAGAAGAAAAAATAAATATAAAAATTACTAAATTAGTCTCATTTATTTACTAAAAATGTTAAAATAGCTAATTTTCAACAATATTTCTTGTAATTTGCATGATATCTTGTGGATTAATATTTAGATCTTTAAAGGATTTATCAATATTTAGAACAACATTATCTTGCTGGAATAATAGTAATTGTTCTGAGGTAAGAGGTGATAGTGGAGTTTTTTCAGCAATATTAACTAGAGGCTTTATGACTTTAAAAGAAACAGGCACAAAAACTCTAGTTTTTTTTAAACATAAGGAGATATGCTCATAATACTCCTTATAAGATAGGATTTTATCACCAGCCAACTCATATATAATTTTTCCATTAATATTATTATTGATTATCTTTTCAATAGCCTGAGAAATATCATCTATATAAACTGGTTGAAATTTAATAGATCCATCACCAAAAAGAGGTACAAAAAACGATGACTTAAAGATTGGTAATAATTTTTTTAGGAATAGATCGCCTCCACCTATTATAACACCAGGTCTAATAATAATGCTGTTATCAATATTTTTAAAAGCATCCTTTTCAGAGTTATAAACTGCAATACTTCTTTCTGAATTTTTATCTATATCTACCCCTAATCCAGAGAAATAAATATACTGCTTTAATTCTTTATTTAGCTTTAAAATACTTAAAAGTTTCTTGTTAAAGTTTAATATAGTTTCTTCAAAACTACCTTTTTTTTGATCATAAGATGTCTTTAAATTAATACATACATCTGAGTTAATTAAAACTGATTGTAATCTTTCGTTTTTAAGAGAATGATAACGAAATGGTATAACTTGTCCTGTAACTCCTAGTAGGCGAATTTTGGCTTCCTGTATAGATCTTTGATAAGGTACAATAATTTTGTGCCCATTTTTTGCTAATCTTCTAATTAAATGTTTGCCTATAAAACCCGACCCTCCAAAAATAACAATTGATTTCATGACCTTTAATTAAATAAATGATATAATATACATATTATAGTTAAATAATAAAAAAATGAAAATAAATCTTTACGAAGAAGATCTGCCAAAAAAAATTAATATTGGTGACAGTGTAGCAATAGACAGTGAAACAATGGGTTTAAATCCTAAACGTGACAAACTATGCCTTGTTCAACTATCAAAAGGCGACAATGTGTGTCATTTGATTAAGATAAATTTGGAAAAAACTAAGCCAATAAATTTAATTAAAATTTTAAAAAATAATAAAATTCAAAAAATTTTTCACTATGCAAGATTTGATGTAGCAGTATTTAAATACAATTTTAAAATCAATATCAAAAACATTTATTGCACTAAAATTGCATCTAAACTTACAAGAACCTATACAGATAAACATGGTTACAAAGATCTTTGTAAAGAACTTCTAAATAAAAATATTTCGAAAGCTGAACAATCCTCTGATTGGGGAGGAAAATTATCAATGCAACAACAAAAATATGCAGCAACTGATGTTTTATATCTTCATAAAATTAGAGATAAACTAGATAAAATGTTAATTAGAGAAAAAAGGTTAAAATTAGCACAAGCCTGTTTTAATTTTATTGAATATAGAACTGATTTGGATATTAATGGTTGGGCTGATTATGATATTTTTAGGCATTGATGTTAAAAAAGAAAAGAATAATTGAAAGTGCAAAAAAAGCACTAGCTAAAGAATTAAAAAGTATCAAAACTTTATCAAGTATATTTAATGATACTTTTTATAAGGCAATAGAAGCTATTTATAATTCAAAAGGCAGAATTATTGTTACTGGGGTTGGCAAAAGTGCCCACATTGGAAATAAAATGTCAGCTACCTTGACATCTACTGGAACACCTTCTTATTTTGTACATGCAACTGAGGCTAGTCATGGAGATTTAGGAAGTATTAAAAAAAACGATTGTGTAATTGCTATATCAAACTCAGGTGAAACTTCAGAGCTAAATAATATTATTAATTATACCAAAAGATTTAATATAACATTGATAAGTATATCAAGTAATTCAAAAAGTGTATTATACAAAAACTCATCTTTTGGTATATTATATAAAAAACCAATTGAAGCTTGCCCTTTAAATTTGGCCCCAACAAGTTCTACATCAATGGCGATGATAATTGGAGACTGTATTGCAATTGCTTTACTTGAACTAAGGGGTTTTAAAAGTAATAATTTCAAAAATCTTCATCCAGGTGGAAATATTGGTAAAGATTTAAAAAATATTAGTGAAATTATGCATCAAAAAAACTCTCTTCCTATTGCAAAGGATAATGAAAAAATGTCCTCTGCTCTTATTACAATGACTAAAAAAAGTTTTGGTTGTTTAGGTGTTGTAAATAATAAAGGAAATATTATTGGTATAATCACAGATGGAGATTTAAGAAGAAAAATGAATAAAAATTTTTTTGAGAAAAAAGCCTCTGAAATAATGAATAAGAAACCTACATTGGTAAATGAGAACTTACTTGTTTCGGAAGCTATAAATTTAATGAATAGAAAAAAAATTACCAGTCTTTTTGTTTGTAATAAAAAAAAGCCTGTAGGAATAATTCATATTCATGATCTATTAAGGTTAACTAATTAAATTGAATAATCTTTTATTATTAAATAAAAAAATATTGTTATTATTTATACTATTTTTATTTTTATTAATTTTTGGTTTTTTATTTACAAAATTCTATCTCACAAATACGCTAGTTAACTATAGTAAAAGTAATCTTAATATAGGGGCTGATATCGTTGAACCAAGATTTTCAATAAATAATAAATCAAAAAAAATATCTGTATCAGCTAATGAAGGAAATTTTGTAAATGATCAGGAAATACTTCTTAGAAATAATGTAATGTTCAAGTCAAAAGATTTTATAATTAAATCAGATAATGTAGTTTTTGATACAATTAAGCTAACTGCACAAAGTAAAGATGATTCAAAATTTATTTCAGATAAAACTACTATATCATCAAAGGGTTTTGGTATAACTGAAAATGGTAATATAATTAATTTTAATGGAAAGTCTAAATTAATAATTAAATGAAGTTTTTTTTTATTATAATTTGTATATTAATTTTTACTAAAGAATTATATTCAAGAAATATTGGTGAAACCGAAATTTTAACAGACGATGGAATAGAAGTTTTTCAAAAAGAAAAATACTATCTTTTAAAAAAAAATGTAAAAATAGAGTCTGATACTTTTTCTTTAAAAGGTGATAATGTTGAAGTTTATTTTGAAAAAGATCTGTATGATATTAAAAAAATTGTTGCTATTGGAAATGTAAATTTTAATTCCTCTGAGTATAATTTGAATGGTTTAGGTAATGAATTGATCCTTTATACTGAAAAAGAAGAAATTATTATTAATGGCATTCAATCTAAATTAATTATTAATGGTACAGAAATGAAATCAGATGGTAATATTAATGTTAATAATCTAACAGGTGAGTTTTTTATTTTAGGTGATAACTCATCTCTTTTAGCACAAGAAATATACATCATCGGAGAGAAGATTGATGGGATATTTAGCTCTAATACAGAAGTAAATGAAATTAAGTTCTTAGATGTAAAAGATAAAAACATTTCTTATATTAAATCTGATGATACCGAAATGTATGCTAAACATGCTATATACAAAAAGGAGATTGATATAATTGAATTAAAAGAAGACGTTAAAATAATTAGAGATGGTGAAACAATATCTGGCGATTATGGAACACTTGATACAAAAGATAATTCATATAAAGTAAAATCTAATAGTTCTAATAAAGTAAAAGTTGTAATTATTAATAGTGATGAATAAATTTCAAATTTTAGATGATGGTTTAAAAATAAATAAAATTTCAAAAACTTATGGAAATAAAGAAGTTATTAGAGATATAAGTATTGAAATTAAAAGAGGAGAAATTGTTGGACTATTAGGACCTAATGGAGCTGGGAAAACTACAAGCTTTTATGTAATTGTTGGTTTGGTTAAACCAGATAGGGGGTCAATTTTTTTAGATAAAGTAGAGATTTCTGATCTACCAATTTATACAAGAGGAAAACTGGGTATTAGTTACTTACCTCAAGAAGCTTCAATCTTTAGAGGAATGAATGTTGAAGATAATCTTCTTTCCATAATTGAGATTGTTGAAAAAGATAAAAATAAACACGAAATAATTTTACAAAATTTACTCAATGAATTTGATATAAATCATGTAAGAAAATCAAAGTCTATAGTATTATCAGGAGGTGAGAGAAGAAGGTTAGAAATAGCTAGGACACTTGCATCGAATCCAAAGTATCTATTGTTGGACGAACCTTTAACAGGAATAGATCCAGTTTCTATTGAAGAAATAAAAATGATAATTTCAAAATTAAAGAAGAAAAATATTGGTATTCTTATAACTGACCACAATGTTAGGGAGACACTTAAAATAGTTGATAAAGTTTATATTGTTAATGAAGGCGCGATCTTTTTTGAAGGAAACCCAAAAGACGCAATCAATGATGAAAAAATTAAAAAATTTTATCTTGGTTCTGCATTTACTATATAAATATTATGTTAAGTCACAAATTAAACTCAGGTATTAATGGTGAAGCAATTATACCTGGGGATAAATCAATTTCACATAGATCAGTAATTATACCATCAATATCAAATGGAATTTGTGAAGTAGATAATATTTTAAAATCAGATGATGTAATGCATACAATAAATGCTTTTATATCAATGGGGATTAAGATTGAAGAATATAAAAAAAAAATTATTATTCATGGAAAAGGTTTGCATGGATTAAAAAAACCATTAACAGAAATATATCTCGGAAACTCAGGTACAAGCGCTAGACTTTTAATTGGTCTATTGGCTTCACAGAATTTTAAATCAATATTAACAGGTGACGAATCTTTATCATCAAGGCCAATGCAAAGAATATCTGAGCCATTAATGCAAATGGGGGGGAAGATTAAAACGACCAACAACTCGTTACCAATTTATATAGATGGAAATGAGTTAAATAGTTCTGATATAAATATTGATATACCTTCAGCACAAATAAAATCTGGTTTATTATTAGCAGCTTTAAAAACTAAAGGAATAACAAAAATAATTGAAAATAATATTACAAGAGATCATACAGAAATAATGTTAGAAGCATTTAACGCGAATATAAAAAGTCGCAAAGATGATAAAATAAAAATTATTACAATTGAAGGTAATAAAGAAATGACTAGTAAAAATATAGATGTTCCTTCAGATTTATCTAGTAGTTCTTTTTTTATCGTTGCTGCATTAATTAATAAAAATTCAAAATTAGATCTGAAAAATATTAACATTAATCCAACTCGTAATGGTATTTTACTAGCCTTAAAAAAAATGGGGGCTAGAATTAATTTATATAATGAAAGATATAAAAATAATGAAGTTATTTGTGATATTGAAGTTCTAAGTTCAGAATTAAATGGATGTGAATTAGACTCTGAAATGGCAAAATTAATGATAGATGAATATCCTATATTATCAGTGGCTGCTTGTTTTGCGAATTCTCCAAGTATTTTTAGAGGCTTAAATGAATTAAGGGTTAAAGAAAGTGATAGGTTAAATCTTATATATTTAAACTTACAAAAATGTGGGGTTAAATGTAAGATAGATGGCGACGACTTATTTATTTATCCAGAAATAAATTACAAAATTCAAGATCAAATTATTAAAACAGACTTTGATCATAGAATTGCAATGGCTTTTACTATTATGGCTTCAAAAATTGGATCTCTTAAAATTAGTGAGTCTGAATGTATTAATACTAGCTTTCCAACCTTTATCAATGAATTTAAAAAAACTGGCGGCATAATTTCTTGAAAAAAATAATAGTAACAATTGATGGGCCAGCTGGATCAGGAAAAGGAAGAATTGCTAAATATATTAGTAAAAAATGGGGTCTGTACCATCTAGACTCAGGAATTTTATATAGAAGGTTAGCAGAAGTATTAAACAATAAAAATATAGATTTGAAAAATATAGATAAAGTTAAAAAAATAATAAAAAAGCATAAAAATTTATCATTTAGAAAAAATAAAAACTTAAGAAGTGAAAAAATTAGCAATATTGCATCAAAAATTGCTGTATTCCAGTATGTGAGGAAATATATAAATAAATTACAAAATGACTTTGTAATTCAAAATATTGATAAAAAAGGTTTTGTAATTGATGGTAGGGATATAGGCTCAGTCGTTTTTAAAAATGCAGATTTAAAACTATATATAGACGTTGATGTGAAAATTAGGGCAAAAAGAAGATATAAACAGTTGATTGATATAGGTGAAAAGTCTATATACCGACAAATTTTAAAGGATATAAGATTGAGAGATAAATTAGATAAAAATAGAAAAAATTCACCTTTAGTTATCCCTAAAGGAGCTTATGTTATTAAAAATGAATCTTCACTTCTTAATACTTATAATAAGATTAATAAGTTAATTGAAAAAATACAATATGGAAAATAATAATTCACAAAATATTTCAAATTCTGAATATGAAACTTTAATTAGTAATTCATTCAAAAATTCTAATATTAAAGAAAAAACAATAACGAGCGGAAAAGTTGTTTCAATAGAAAATGACATTGTAACTATAGATGTAGGACTTAAAAGTGAAGGAAGAGTTCCTTTAAATGAATTTTCTAGACCAGGTCAAAAACCCGAAATCAGTGTTGGGGATACAACAGAAGTATTTGTTGAAACCTTAGATAGTGCAAATGGTGAAACAAAATTATCTAGAGAAAAAGCTGTAAAACAAAAAGCTTGGCATGATTTACAAGATAGTTTTAACAATAACACAGTAGTTACAGGCATACCTTTTAATAGAGTTAAAGGAGGTATGAGTGTTGATTTAAATGGTGTAACAGCATTTCTTCCAGGAAGTCAAATTGATACAAGACAAATTATTAAAGATACAAAAGAGTTATTAAATAAACCTATTGAACTAATAATATTGAAAATGGATAAGTACAGAGGCAATATTGTAGTATCTAGAAAAGCAATAACTGAAAATGAACTAAAAGAACAAAGGAAAGAGCTTTTAAGTAAAATAGAAGAAGGATCAATTATTGAGGGCAAAGTTAAAAACTTAACTGATTATGGTGCATTTATTGACTTAGGTGGTTTAGACGGTTTAGTTCATGTGACTGATATATCGTGGGTTAAAATTAATAATCCTTCAGAGGTTTTAGAACTTAATCAACAAGTTAAAGTTAAGGTTCTTAAATTTGATGAAGAATTATCTAGACTCAGTCTTGGTATAAAGCAAATCTTAGATAACCCGTGGGATAGTGTTAATGATAAAGTTAAAGTTGAAAATATATATAAAGCTAAAGTTAATGCAGTTAATGATAATCAAATAAACCTTATAATAAATGATAATTATGATGGTGTCGTATTATCAAATGAAATAAGTTGGTTAAAAAAGCCTCCCCACCCTTCAAAAATTGTTAACCTTAATGATGAAATTGAAGTTAAAGTTTTAGAAATAGACGAAGAAAAGAAAAAAATAATTTGTAGCCTAAAACAAATGAAAGATAATCCATGGAATAAATTAAAAGAGAAATTTAATGTAAATGATGATTTTGAAACAGAAATTGTAAATATTGTTGATTTTGGAATTTTTGTTAAGGTCCAGGATGAAATCGATGGAATGGTTCATGTATCAGATTTAAGTTGGGATGAAAAAGAATGTGACTCACTTTTAAAAAATTATAAAAAAGGTGATAAGGTTAAAGTCAAAATATTAGAAATTAATGTAGACAAAGAAAGAATTAGTCTTGGAATAAAACAAATGGATAGTGATCCAGTTCAAGATTTCTTAAATTCAAATCCATTAAAATCAAAAGTAACTGGAAAAATTAAATCAATAGATGATAAAGGTTTGTCTTTAGAGCTTGATGGTAACATTAATGGATTTATTAAGAAAAGTAATCTTTCAAAAGATAAGAATGAACAAAAAACAGAAAGATTTGCAATTGGAGAAAATGTAGACTCAATAATTATATCTCTGGATAATAAAACAAGATCTTTAAATTTATCTATTAAAGAATTAGAAATTAAAGATGAGAAAGAAGCTCTATCAAAATATGGATCAAGTGACTCTGGGGCATCTCTAGGAGATATTCTTAGTTCTGTATTAAAGAAAAAATAACTGATGCTAAAATCTGAAATTGTAGATACCTTACAAAATAAATATAATAACTTAAGACATGAGGATTTAGAAAATATATTTGATATTTTTATTAAAAAAATTGTTAACTCTTTAAATAATGGAAACAATATAGAGATAAGAGGTTTTGGAACAATTAGTAAAAAACTAAATAAAGAAAAATATGTTAGAAATCCTAAGACTAATCAAAAATTATTTAAAGAACAAACTTATAAATTACATTTTAAAATTGGAAAAACACTGCACAATAGATTAAATCCATAATTACATAATGATGAATAAAAGAATTATTGTGGCTCTTGATAGCAATAATTTTATAAATTGTATTAGAATAGTAAAATTATTAAAAGATGATGTTTATGCATTTAAAATAGGTTATGAATTTTTTTTAAATTTTGGGATTGAAGGTTATAAAAAAATTAAATATGTATCGCCAAAAATTTTTCTAGATTTAAAACTTCACGATATACCTAATACTGTGAAAAAAGGAATTGAAGCCATAGAAAAATTAAAACCTATTTTAACAACTGTACATATATCTGGTGGTGATCAAATGCTTAAATCAACTATTATTAAGAAAAATAGAAATACTAAAATTTTAGGTGTGTCAATTTTAACAAGCTTAGATAGTAATCAAACATTAAAATATTATAATAATAAAAATATTAACTCATTGGTAAAAAAATTTATAAAAGCTGCTAAAAAGTTTAAATTAGATGGCGTTGTCTGTAGTCCCAAAGAAATTGATTTGGTAAGAAAAGAGGTTGGTAATAATTTTTTAATTGTGACGCCTGGTATAAGGCCTGCGGGCTATAAGTCAAAAAATGATGATCAAAAAAGAACATTATCACCTAAAATGGCTATAAAAAAAGGTGCTGATCTTCTTGTAATAGGAAGACCAATTACAGAGTCTAAAAATCCGCTTAAAAATTTGAGAGAAATTAATAAATCACTTAAATAAAATGATAACTAAAATCTGTGGAATCAAAAAAAGTGAGACACTTTATTGTTGTGAAAAAAATAATGTTAATTTTTTTGGAATGATATTTTATGAAAGAAGTCCAAGAAACATATCAATCGATCAAGCAAAACATCTTCAAGAAATATCAAAAAATTTAAATATAAATGGTGTTGGCGTATTTGTAGATTACAATTTAAATGAATTGAAAAATATAGTTTTAAATTTAAATTTAAAATATGTTCAATTACACGGTGAAGAAAATAATGATTATATTAATTCACTTAAAGAAAATAATATTAAAATCATAAAAAAAATTTCAATAAATGAAGAAGAAGATTTGAATAAAATTAAAAAATTTCATTCTGCAGATATTATATTGTTTGATTATAAACCATTAAATAATGAATTACCTGGAGGAAATGCTAAAAAATTTGATTGGTCAATTGTTAAAAATTTAAAATTAAATAGACCTTGGTTTCTTTCAGGCGGTATAAATTTACATGATATATCAGTCTTAGTTAGAGAAATTAAGCCTTTTGGAATTGATTTATCATCTGGAGTTGAAAAAGAACTTGGCATTAAAGATAATGTGATGATAAATAAATTAATGGGTAATATAATTAATGCTTAAAAATTCATATAAAAGTTTACCAAATGAAAAAGGATATTTTGGTCAATTCGGTGGAAGATATGTATCTGAAACTCTTATGCCTTTAATCTTGGAAGTAGAAAAAGAATATACTAAAATAAAAGATGATAAAAATTTTATTGAAGAATTTAATTACTATTTAGAAACTTATGTTGGAAGACCAAGTCCACTATTTTATGCAAAAAGAATTTCTGATGACTTAAAGGGCCCAAGAATATATTTTAAAAGAGATGAACTAAATCATACAGGGGCACATAATATAAATAATTGTATGGGTCAGATTTTACTTGCTAAAAAAATGGGTAAAACAAGAATTATTGCTGAAACTGGAGCTGGTCAACATGGTGTTGCAACTGCAACTGTTTGTGCTTTGTTTGGCCTACCATGTATTATCTATATGGGTGAAAAAGATATTGAAAGACAATCTCCTAATGTATTTAGAATGAAATTACTGGGTGCTGAAATAAGATCTGTTTCTACTGGATCAAAATCATTAAAAGATGCAATGAATGAAGCTCTTAGAGATTGGGTTACTAATGTAACAGACACTTTTTATATAATAGGCACTGCTGCAGGTCCGCATCCTTACCCTGCTATGGTAAGGGATTTTCAATCAGTAATTGGAAAAGAAGTAAGAGAGCAAATAAATAAATTAGAAGGTAAATCTCCAAATCTATTAATTGCTTGTATTGGAGGTGGCTCTAATGCATTAGGTTTATTTCATGAATTTTTAGATGACCCAGATGTCAAAATGATTGCAGTAGAAGCCGCGGGTCATGGTATAAAATCTAATAAACATGCTGCAAGTCTAGCTGGAGGTAAACCAGGAGTCTTGCATGGAAATAAAACATACCTTTTACAATCTAATACAGGACAAATAGAAGAGGCGCATTCTATATCAGCAGGCTTAGATTATCCTGGTATTGGTCCAGAACATTCTTATTTGTTTGAAGAAAAAAGAGTTGATTACATGTCTGCTACAGATAAAGAAGCTTTAGATGCTTTTCAATATTGTTGTAAATTAGAAGGTATTATTCCTGCATTAGAACCAGCTCATGCTTTAGCAGTATTAAAAAAAGTTGCCAAAGATTATAGTAAGAATGATATTATAGTTATGAATATGTGTGGAAGAGGCGATAAAGACATATTTACTATAGCAGATGAACTAAATATTAAATTTTAATGACTAATTTAATTAGTCAAATTTTTAAAAATAAAAATAAAAAACTTGTAACTTTTGTTACAGGAGGAGATCCTGATTTTAAAACCAGTAATGAAATTTTAAAAATAATTATTGAAAATGGTGTTGATATCGTTGAAATTGGAATGCCCTTCTCAGATCCAATGGCAGATGGTCCGACAATTCAACTTTCTAGCAACAGGGCATTAGAAAATAATATTGATCTAGATCAAATTTTTGAATTATCAAGAAACGCAAAAAAAATTAAAGAAAAATTACCTATAATTCTTATGGGCTATTACAATGTAATTTTACATTATGGCATTGAGAAATTTGTTAGTAGTTGTGTAAAAAATGGTGTTGATGGATTAATTATTGTTGATCTTCAACCTGAGGAAGATAATTTTTTAATTAATGAATTAAAAAAAAACAACCTTCATTTAATAAGATTAATAACCCCAACAACTAATAAAGATAGACTAAAATTAATACTAAAAAATTCTAGTGGATTTTTATATTATGTAAGTATTATGGGAATTACTGGACAAAAATCTGCAGATTTAAAAGAACTAGAAAAATCAATAAATTTTATTAGAAAATTTACTAATTTGCCCATAGTTCCAGGTTTTGGAATAAAAGATGAAACTGATGTTAAAAAAATATGTAAGATTGCTGATGGCGCTGTTGTTGGATCAAGTATTGTTAAAATAATTGAAGAAAATTTATCTAAGAAAGAAATTATGTTAAAAAAAATAAATAAATTTACAAAAGATTTAAAAAAAGCAACAATATCATGAACTGGTTAACTAACTTTGTAAAACCAAAATTATCTTCACTTGTAAAAAGAAGAAATGTTCCAGAAAAATTATGGAATAATTGTATATCATGTGGAAATATGATTCATCATAAAGATCTAAGTGAAAATTTAAGAGTTTGTATTAATTGTGACTATCACTTTAGAATGTCAGCTGAAGATAGAATCAATTTATTTTTTGATAAAGATCAATATTCAGAAATTGATTTAGATAAAATTACTGATGATCCTTTAAATTTTTCAGACAAAAAAAAATATAAAGATAGATTAAAAGAATATAGAAAAAAAACGAAAAGAGACGATGCTTTTATATTGATACATGGTAAAATTTTTGAGAAAGAAACAATAACTGGATTAATGAATTTTGAATTTATGGGAGGTTCAATGGGTCGTGCAGTAGGTGGCGCTATTGTTAAAGGTGCTAAATTAGCAGTTGAAAAAAACCTGCCTTATATAATTGTTACATCTTCAGGTGGTGCTAGAATGCAAGAAGGTCTTATAAGTTTAATGCAAATGCCGAGAACAATAGCAGCTGTTGATTTACTTAACGAAAACAATATACCATATATAGTGATTTTAACTGAACCAACAACTGGAGGAGTTACTGCATCTTTTGCAATGTTGGGAGATGTAACTATTGCTGAAAAAGGAGCAACTGTTGGGTTTGCCGGTAAAAGAGTAATACAAGATACAATAAGAGAGGAATTACCTATAGATTTTCAAAAAGCAGAATATTTAAAAGAGCATGGCATGGTCGATATTGTTTCTCATAGAAAAGATCTAAAGAACACTTTGCATAAAGTATTAAGCCATATAAGTTAATTAGTGAAATCTAAAACAGAAAAGCTATTGGATGAGCTAGTAGGTCTTCATCCAAAATATATTGATTTATCTTTAAATAGAGTAAACAAACTTTTAGATAAATTGGGAAATCCACATCATAATTTACCAAAAACTATTCATATAGCTGGTACAAATGGGAAAGGATCAGTCCAGAGCTTTATACGAAATATTATAGTTGCAAATGGATATTCATGTGATGCATATATATCACCTCATTTATATAAATTTAATGAGAGAATCATAATCAACAATAAAGAAATTAGTACTAAAAAATTATACGAAACTTTAAAAATTGTAAAAAAAATTAATAATAATAATCCAATAACATTTTTTGAAATAACAACAGCTGTTGGTTTTTTACTTTTTAGTAAATCAAAATCAGATTTTTTAATTCTTGAAACAGGTCTTGGTGGTAGATTAGATGCAACAAATATATTAAAAAATAAAATATGTAGTATTATAACACCTATAAGTTTTGATCATGAAGAATTTTTAGGTAAATCTATTGAAAAAATTACAAAAGAAAAATTAGGCATTACAAAAAAAAGCAATTATATTTTAATCTCAAAACAGAGTAATGTAGTTAATAAAATAATAAAAAATAATATACCTAAAAATAAAAAAATTTTCTATTATGGAAAAGATTACAATATAAATAAAATATTAGATAATAAATATGAATTTAGATTCAAAGATAAAAAATTATATATACAAAAACCTAAACTTAATGGTAATCATCAAATTGAAAATGCAAGTGTAGCATGCGCTTGTATTTATATTTTAAAAGACCTAGGAATCAAATTTAAAACTAAATTAATTAACAATTCAATAAAAAATACCTCATGGCCAGGTAGATTAGAAAAGTTTAAATATAAAAATAAAACTATTATTTTTGATGGCTCTCATAATATTGACGGTGCAAAAAAATTAAATATTTTTTTAAAAGAAAGCAAAATTAAACCACTAGTTGTATTTGGAATGTTAAATAATAAAAAATTAAATAGTTTTCTCAAAATTTTAAAAAAACAAATTAAATTTATTTTGGCTGTTGAAATTCCTAATGAAAACAATTCATTTAAAACAAATGAAATAAAAAAGGTCTGCTTAAATCAATCTATTGAATGTAAAGAGATTAAAGATTTTAAAAAAATTTTTAACATTATTAAAAAAACAAAAGATTCAAAAATTCTAATTACAGGTTCACTATATTTAGTAGGTAAACTCAGAAATAGATTCTTATAAATTTAATTTTATCCAATTTTCAAGTGCTGACTTTGGCAAACTACCTACTTTTGAATCTATCAATTTCCCATCATTAAAAAGCATAATTGTGGGAATTCCTCTAACACCGTATTTTTGAGGAGTAAGTGGATTTTCATCAATATTCATTTTATATATTTTAATTTTATTTTTATTTTCTTGGGCTATTTCTTCAAGAATTGGATCAATTTGTTTACAAGGGCCACACCATTCAGCTCCAAAGTCTACTATTACTGGAATTTCAGAATTTGATATATCTTGATCAAAGGTACTATCACTTGTTTTAAATGTTGTCATATTTAATACATAAGAGTTATAATTTTTTATTCAAGAAAATATTGTAATTAGACTTCAAGAAATGATTTTTTATCCCCAATATGAAATATTTTGGATTGCATTATTTCACCTTTTAATTTTTTTTGTAAAATTAATTCATCCCAGACTTCATTCATAGAAAATTTATTTTTATTTTTTTTAAATATATTTGAAGAAACAATTTGCAAACCAGAAAAAAAGAGTTTTCTTTCGCTTTTTTTCCATCTTGTTATTACATTTTTACTTAAACTAAAATCACCAACTTCTTTTTTTAAACCAATAAAACTTTCATCTGGAGATAAAAGTATTTTACAATAGTTAACATCTTCAAGATTTTTAACAAATAATAAAACTTCTGAAACATTATTTTTTTTCCAATAAATATCGGAGTTAGTAGTTATTATTTTTGTTTTATCTGTATAATTAAAAATATTTTTTATACCACCACCAGTTCCAAGAATAGTTGGTTCATAAATTAATTTAACAAATGCTTTATCATAATTTTTTTTTATATAATTCTCAATTTCCTTATGGAGATAGTGTGTGTTAATTAAAATTTCATCACATCCAAGTTTTTTAAAAAAAGTAATTGTGTTACTTAATAGTGTTGTCTTATTAATTTTTAATAAAGGCTTGGGTATCCTGTGTGTTAAATCTAACATTCTCGTACCAAAACCAGCACATAAAATCATTAATGAAAAATTCTGCATCTAATTAATCTAAGATATTATTATAAATTGATATTAATTTTTTATTATTAATATTTTTGAGACTTATATTTAACCTTGAAAATGTGATATCGATAAAATTTAAATATTTTTTATGGCCATCTTGATTAAATAATTTAGTCCATCTTCCAAGCAACCTTGTTAGTCTAGCTGTATTTAGTATATAATATTGATCTCTAAATGTTTTATAATCTGTTTTAATTAATGAATTATTATAAAAATATTCAATCAAATTTTCATTATACTCCCTGGTAATATTTAATCTTGGATTTTCTAATATTGAAAATAAGTCCCAGGCTGCAAAGCCAACAAATGCGCTTTGAAAATCTATAATTCCACATTTAAGATGCCCTTTTTTATTGGGCAAATAAAATAAATTCACAAATTCAAAATCTCTATGTACAAAATAATCAAAGTTAAAATCTTGAGAATAAAATGTTTTTTCCCATACTTCATAAAATTTCTTATTTAAAATATTTGACTTTTTTTTAAATGGTAAATAAAAATCTATAAATTCACTAATTTCATTTTTTAAATCAATAAATGAATATGTTTTTAAATTATTTAACTCGTTTTTAAAAATTGAATTATGAATTATAATTAAGTTATCGACTGCTAATTTTAATATTTGATAGATATCATAATCTTCCAAAATTTTATCAAATCTTTTTTGTCCAAAATCTTCCATACATATAACATAATTATCATTTTGAACTTCGTAAACAGAAGGTATAGAAATATTTTTTTTTTGTAATATTTGTACTGTGTTTAAAAAATTTTCGTAGTCCTCTTTAATATCTGAAAAATCAATTATAACTTTATTTAATTTTTTATCAATTTGCTTATATACCTTTTTTTTTGATAGTCCTTCTGTAATTTTCTCTAGTTTATTAAAATTTAAAACCATTTAAATTATTTATAATAATTAATATTTAATTTTCTTAAAGTTTCAGAGTATACCTCAATTTTTATAAGATAATAATTTTTATTATTATAATTTTGAAGAAATAATTCGGGCCATTCAATAAGTGTTATTGATTTATAAATATCTTCATAAATGTTTAATTCATTTAAATCTTTTTCATTTGCTAATCTATATAAATCATAATGAAAAATCTGATGAGAATTTAGATCATATGTAATAAGAATTGGATAAGTGGGACTTTTTACTAATGATGGTTTTGCTATTTTACTTTTTAAATATAAATTACTAATTAAAAATCTTGCAAAAGTTGTTTTACCTACACCTAAATCTCCTTGTAATAGAACTAGATCACCTATTTTCAATTTATTAGAGAATTTTGATGCCAAAATCTCCAGATCTGAAATATTTAAAATCTGATTATTTAGTTCAATCAAACCTTCTTATGATATCCCTTTAAGAGCATCTACTAAATCTGTTTTTTCCCATGTAAAATGACCATCATTAGTTGGCATTCTTCCAAAATGACCATAAGCAGAAGTTGGAACATATATAGGATTGCTTAACTTTAAATGTTCTCTAATTCCTCTTGGGCTTAAATCAAATAAATCTTGAACAGCTTTTTCGATTTTTTCCTCATCTACTTTATTAGTGCCATTAGTATTTACATAGACTGACAAAGGTTTTGAAACTCCTATTGCATAAGATAATTGAATAGTACATTGTTCAGCAAGCTCAGCTGCAACTATATTCTTTGCTAAATATCTTGATGCATATGCTGCAGATCTATCAACCTTTGAAGGGTCTTTTCCAGAAAATGCTCCGCCTCCATGAGGTGCAGCACCTCCATAGGTATCAACAATTATTTTTCTACCAGTTAAACCAGAGTCTCCATCTGGTCCACCAATAACAAAGTTTCCTGTAGGATTAACATAAAATTCTTCATCTTTGAGTCCCTCTAACAATTCATTAGGTATGCACTCATATACATAAGGTTTAACTATTTCCTTAACATCAGAAGGAGATAAGCCTTCTTTATGTTGTGAAGAAATTACTAATGAAGTTACTCTACTGGGTTTTCCATTTTCATAAAGCATTGTTACCTGACTTTTAGAATCAGGTTCTAAGCCATCAGCAGATCCATCTTTTCTAGCTTGCGCCATTTTATACAAAATTTGATGAGAATAATGAATAGGAGCTGGCATTAATGTATCAGTATCCTTACATGCAAAACCAAACATAATACCTTGGTCTCCAGCGCCTTCATCTTTGTCACTTCCTGAATCAACCCCCATTGCAATATCTGAAGATTGTTCATGAAGAAAACTCTCAACATCACAGTTCTGCCAATGAAAACCTTCTTGTTCATAGCCTATGTCTTTAATACAATCTCTAACTTGAGATATGATTTGGTCTTTTGAGATTGATGGTCCTCTAACTTCACCGGCTAAAACTACTTTATTTGTAGTAGTAAGAGTTTCACAAGCAACTCGAGTTTGTGGATCTCCTGATGATAAGTAGGTATCTACAACCATATCAGAAATTCTATCACAAACTTTATCTGGGTGTCCCTCAGAAACTGACTCACTAGTAAATAAATAAGATCTATTCATAATTCACTCCTAATATCTATATGTGTTATCTTTAAATGGGCCTTGCTTACTAACACCAATATATTCAGCTTGTTTATCTGTTAGTTCTGTAAGCTTAGCTCCGACTTTCTTTAAGTGCAATGATGCTACTTTTTCATCTAAATGTTTTGGTAAAACATAGACTTTATTTTCATAATTCTTTGAATTGTTCCATAATTCAATTTGAGCTAAAACCTGATTAGTAAAAGATGCACTCATTACAAAACTTGGATGACCAGTAGCATTTCCTAAATTTACAAGTCTACCTTCTGATAATAAAAGTATCTTTTTACCATCAGGAAACTCAACTTCTCTTACTTGAGGTTTAATTTCATCAGATTTATAATTTTGAAGCGCCTCAGTTTGTATTTCATTATCAAAATGACCAATATTGCATACAATTGCACGGTCTCTCATTTGTCTCATGTGATCTTGGGTAATAACATCTAGGTTCCCAGTAGCTGTAACAAATATATCTCCATATTTGCAAGCATCATCCATAGTAACTACTTCGTAACCCTCCATTGCGGCTTGTAATGCATTTATTGGATCAATTTCCGTAACACAAACTCTGGCTCCAGCACCTCTTAAACTAGCAGCTGAACCTTTACCTACATCTCCGTAACCAGCTACAACAGCAATTTTTCCTGCCATCATTACATCGGTGCCTCTTCTTATTCCATCAACTAAACTTTCCTTACAACCATATAAATTATCAAATTTAGACTTTGTAACAGAGTCGTTAACATTTATTGCTGGAACTTTAAGTAAGCCTTTTTTCTCCATTTCCTTCAAACGATGAACTCCTGTAGTAGTCTCTTCAGATAAACCTAATATATCTTCAAGCATTTTAGGATATTTGTCGTGAATAATTTTTGTTGCATCTCCACCATCATCTAAAATCATATTTGGTTTCCATCCATCAGGACCCTCTAGCGTTTTTTCAATGCACCACCAAAATTCCTCTTCAGTCTGACCTTTCCAGGCAAATACGGGTATGCCTTTAGCCGCAATAGCAGCAGCAGCATGATCTTGGGTTGAAAATATATTACACGAGCTCCATCTTACAGTTGCACCAAGGTATACTAGTGTTTCAATTAAAACTGCAGTTTGAATTGTCATATGAAGACAGCCTACAATTCTTGCTCCATCAAGAGGTTTTGTTTCTTTATATTCTTCTCTTAGTGCCATTAAACCGGGCATTTCTGTTTCAGCAATAGCAATTTCTTTATTTCCAAAATCTGCAAGGCTTATATCTTTTACTTTGAAGTCATCAGTCATGTAATTTCCTATTGTTTGTATATTTATAAAATTAGTGTTTTAAAGGTAATTTTATAATAAAACAAGCACCACCAAAATGTATTTTATCACTTTCTGTTAATTCTATCGAACCACTAAATGAGTTAATTATTTCCTTTGAAATTGACAACCCTAACCCTGAATGTTGATCGTTTTGATTGTCTCGATCAGTATAAAAACGTTCAAAAATTTTATCTTTATGTTCAAGTTTAATACCCTTCCCCTGATCATAAAATTTTATCTGTACAATTTCTTCATTGATAATATCTATGGCAATTAAAATTTCACTATTTTTAGTAGATAATGAAATACTATTATCAATTAAATTAAGTATTACTTGAATAAACTTATCTTCATTTACAAAAACATTAATTGCTTCGTTTCTAATATAAGTTTTAATTTTAATATTTTTTTTATTTCCTGAATAATCTTTGATAAAATTATTAAAAAATGCATTTAAATTTATAAACTTAAACTCTTCGGTTTCAATTTCTGAAATAGTTCTTGAAAAATTAGAGATATCAGAAATTAATTTATTCATACGATTAACTTCTTTATTAAAATTTTTGAGTACTTTTAATTTATTATTTTCACTAACATTATTTTTTAACAAAAGTTCACTTGATAATTTTATTGCGGTTAGTGGGTTTTTTAATTCGTGAGCAACATCTGTTGTAAATTTTTCTAATTGTTCCATTTGTAGTTTTAAATCTTTTGACATTATTTGAATTTGTTTAGCTAAAATACCAATTTCATCTCCTCTTATTGGATAATTTAAGTTTTTAAAATTTCTTATTTTTTGTCTTTCTAAAATTGTTATATTAGTTAATTGTTTAAGCGGTGTAATTAAATCTCTAACAAAAAAAAGAGATAAAAAAATCATAACTAAAATAAAGAGAATATAAAAATTAAATAAAATAAATGAAGTAAATGCTAAATCATCATTTTTATCACCCAAAATATATGAAATTATTATGACACCAAAAACCTTGTTATTGGATATTATTGGAGATGAATAATAATTAATTACATTTTTGTATTTATCAATATACTTTTCATTAATAATTTTTTGCTTTTTGGTTGTTTCCATTAGAATATTGATATCGTGCTTTTGTTTCATAATCTCTTTACTATATTTTTTTTTAATTAATTTAGAATAAAATGAGTTGAATTTCTCATTATAATAATCTTGATATAATTGAATTAAATTACTTTTATTTTGATCAATTTCGCTCAATTGAACTTCATTAACTGACAAAACAGAGTCATTTACGCTAGATAAATTTTTAGAGTCTACTATTTTGATCATACTATCATTATAAATTTTAATATTTAAATCAGGATCAAAGTAATTTTGCATTATAAATTGCTGAGCGCTGCTTGGTTCTAATTCTGGTTCGGAAAAAACCAATTGATCATATGAATTATTTTTTTTACAATTTTTATCAATTAAATTATCTATTCTGCAATTCTGAAAAAGTGGGGTCCTTGTTATTGAATTTGTTTTTAAAAAAAATGATATATTTTTAAGATCTTTTACAGTTTTTTCATTTTTATTGAGAAGACTATTATCATATTGAATTAAAAAAAAATTTATTCCAATTATTATCAATAATCCAATTACTGTTGTTAAAAAATTTATTAATAAAAGTTGATTAGTTAATGAATAATTTGATAACAATAATAAATTTTTTTTAATCACGCCAAGAGTATCCAGATCCGTATCTAGTCCTTATTTGATCAAAAGATTTATCATAAGATCTGAATTTTTTTCTTAGTCTTTTTATGTGACTGTCAATAGTTCTATCATCAACATATATGGAGTCTCCATACATAGCATCCATTAATTGATTTCGATCTTTTACAACCCCAGGATATTGAGCAAGAGATTTAATAAGATTAAATTCTGCAACAGTAAGTTCAATCTCTAAATCTTTCCAAAAACATAGTTGCTTGCTTTCATCTAATATTAAATTTCCTTTTATAATATTTTGTTTATTTATGTCTTCTTTATCGTTTTTATTATTTCTGTTTGAATATATCCTTAGAACTGTTCTTATTCTCTCATTTAATAATTTTTGTGAAAAAGGTTTTTTAATATAATCAGCAGCGCCCATTCTTAAGCCTATGATTTCATCTTGTTCGTGATCTTTTGAGGTTAAAAAAATAATTGGCATTTCTTTTAACTTCTCGATCTTGCTAGATCTGACTTTATTTAATAATTCGTTTCCATCCATCTTTGGCATTTTGATATCAAATAAACCTAAATCATAAGTTTTACTCTCAAGTGCCTGTAAAGCTTCCTCTCCATTAAGAAAGGTATCAACTGTGAAACCTTCACTTTCTAGAGATAAAGATACAGATGTAAGAATCGACTGTTCATCGTCTACTAATGCAATACTTGCCATATAGAATTTTATTAATAATTTATGGCATATTTAAGTTCAAAGGCAAAAACAATATATTTAAAATTTAATAAATTGTGACAAAAGTTGATAACTAAATGTAAATAAATCAATAACTTGTTTACGTTGTATAAATTTGAACTAAATATTAAGTTTGACATCAGAAAAAAAAGATTTATGTTCTTACTTTGTTCTTATTGCGATATTAAGCAAATGTTGTATTGTCTTTTATCGGCGGCACTACATATTGTGTTTCTCGACAATAGATTTTTAAAAATGGATATAAACTAAATGGCAGACAATCTACAGGTATCAGCTAAAATTAAAGCAAATAAAAACATAGTTAATTTATTAACACTAAGTGTAGTTCGTCGTGATGGAGCCATAACACCATTTAAATCAGATAAAATATCTAGTGCAATAAAGAAAGCATTTCTTGCACAAACAAAGATTAGAAATGATAAAAATAAAGAAAGAGAACAACAAGATGGAATTCATAAAACTGTAGACTCTTTAACTCACAAAGTTGTCTCCGCACTTACAAGAAGAATAGCTGATGGAGATATGATTCATATTGAGGATATTCAAGATCAAGTAGAGCTTGCACTAATGAGGGATGAGCATCACAAAGTTGCAAGAGCTTATGTCTTATATCGAGAACAAAGAGCGGCTTCGAGATATCATACAAAAAAACTAAAAGAACAAGTTGGAGAAAAAGCTTCTTCAATGATGGTTTCTAAAAGAGATGGAAGTAAAGAACCAATATCATTAGATAAAATAACAAATCGTGTATCAGTTTTATCTACTGGATTAAGTATAGATCCAATTGTTGTTGTACAAAAAGCAGTTCCAGGTCTTTATAACGATATAAGCTCAATAGAAATTGATACTTATCTAGCTGAAACAGCGGCAGCACTAACAGTAGAACATCCTGATTATTCATATTTAGCAGCAAGAATTAAGGTCAATTCTTTACATAAAGAAACACCCGGTTTCATAATAGCAACTAAAAATCTTTATGAAGATGGATTATTAAAAGAAGACTATTATAAAAAAGTTATTGATAATTCAGATACTATTGAATCTATTATAGATTATGACAGAGATTATACATTTGATTACTTTGCATTAACTACATTAATTAGAGCATATCTTTTAAAATTTGATAATAAAACAATTGAAAGACCTCAGGATCTTTGGATGAGAGTTGCATTAACAGTATGTGGTGATAATTTTGACATAGATAAGTTAAAAGAAACTTATGAAAGTTTATCTTCTGGAATGTATACGCATGCTACGCCAACTTTATTTAATAGCGGACTTAAAATGCAACAATTATCATCTTGTTTCTTAATAGGCATGGAAGATGACTCCATCGAAGGAATTTTTAATACAATTAAAGACTGTGCTTTGATTTCAAAAACAGCAGGTGGAATAGGAATGCATGCTCATAATATCAGAGGCAGTGGAAGTAGAATAAAGTCTACGAATGGTAAATCTAATGGATTAATACCTTTTTTAAAAATATTTAATGAAACTGCTAAATCAGTTGATCAAGGTGGTGGAAAAAGAAAAGGGTCTTTCGCCGTATATTTAGAACCTTGGCATGCAGATATAGAAAAGTTTTTAGAACTTAGGAAAAATACTGGTGCAGAAGAGTTTAGAGCCAGAGATTTATTTTATGCCTTATGGATCCCCGATCTTTTTATGAAAAGAGTAGAAAATGATGAAAATTGGACTTTAATGAGTGAACACCAATGCCCAGGCTTATCTGATGTATATGGAGATGAATTTGAAAAACTTTATACTAAATATGAAAATGAAAAGAAAGATTTAGAAAAAATAAAGGCAAGAGATTTAATGTCCAAAATAATTGAAGCCCAAATTGAAACTGGTCAACCATACATGCTTTATAAAGATTCTATAAATAACAAATCTAATCAAAAAAATATTGGAGTAATAAAATCATCAAATCTATGTGCAGAAATTGTTGAATATTCAGATAAAAATGAAACTTCTGTTTGTAATTTGGCATCAATAGCATTGCCAAAATTTATAAAAAAAATTAATAAAAAATTGATTTATGACTATGACTCACTTTACGAAACTGCAAAATTAGCAACTAAAAATTTAGATCAAGTTATAGATATTAATTTTTATCCAACAATTAAAACTAAAACATCAAATAATAAACATAGACCAATTGGCTTAGGTATTCAGGGTTTAGCTGATGTATTTTTTAAATTAGGCATAGGTTATGAAAGTGAAAAGGCTAAAGAAATAAATAAATTAATTTTTGAAACTATATATTTTGGTGCACTAGAAGCTTCCTGTGAATTAGCTAAAGAAAAAGGTGCATACGAAACTTTTAAAGACTCACCAATATCAGAAGGTAAATTTCAATTTGATCTTTGGAATGTAAATCCATCATCAAAATGGGATTGGGATACACTGAGAGCTAAAATAAAAAAATATGGTGTAAGAAATTCTTTAACAACAGCTTGTATGCCTACTGCTTCAACTGGTATTATTTTAGGCAATACTGAAACATTCCAAATTCAAACTTCTAATATATATAAAAGACAAACCTTATCTGGAGAATTTTTACTTGTTAATAGATATCTTGTTAACGAATTATCACAAAGAAATCTTTGGAATAAAGAAATGAGAGATAAGATTATTCTAGAAAATGGCTCTGTTGAAAACATATCAGAAGTTCCAAACGACCTTAAGGAAATTTATAAAACAGTTTGGGAAGTATCTCAAAAAACAGTAATAGATATGGCAGCTGATAGGGCACCATTTATAGATCAGACACAATCAATGAACTTGTGGCTTTCAACACCAACGTTTGGTAAAGTGAATTCTATGCATATGTATGCATGGAAAAAAGGATTAAAAACAGGTATGTATTATTTACGCAGTAGATCAGCTGTTGATGCTGTAAAGGTTACGGTATCCTCAGAAAAGGCTGCTAAAGATGCATATATAAACAATGCTATTACACAAAATAATGAACCAGAAGATTGTGAAACTTGTAGTGCGTAAAGGAGTTAAATAATGATATCAAAAGGTGTTAAATCAATTTTTCCTATTAAAAATCAAGAAATTTGGGATCGATATAAACAACATATTCAAGCTTTTTGGACTACAGAAGAAGTTTCACTACAAGATGATTTAAGAGATCTTGAAACCCTTAATGATGGTGAAAAACACTTTATTAAACATGTACTTGCTTACTTTGCTAACTCAGAGGCAATGATTAATGAAAACTTGGCAAGTAGATTTTATAAAGAAATACTTATACCTGAGGCAAGATGTTTTATTTCAATGCAAATGTTAAATGAATCGATCCACGCAGAAATGTACGGTTTACAAATTGAAGCTTATGTAAAAGACACAAAAGAAAAAGACATGTTATTTGATGCTATAAAAAATGTTCCCTGTATAAATCACAAAGCACAATGGGTATCTAAGTGGTTAAATGGTAGTCAAAATTTACTAACTCGTTTAATTGGATTTGGATTAGTTGAAGGCTTATTCTTTGCAGGTTCTTTTTGTGCAATATATTATTTCAGAAAAAGAGGATTACTTCCTGGACTTGCACTATCAAATGATTGGATTGCAAGAGATGAAGGTATGCATTTTAGTTTTTCATCATTAATGTTTAAAACTCTAAGAGATAAATTTAACAATAAAACATTAACTGACTCAGATATAAGTGATTTGTCATTAATTCCATCAGATGTTCCACAATCTCAATTTGAAGAAATTGTAAGAGAAGCGGTAGCCTTTGAAAAAGAATTTGTAAAAGATGCATTGCCAGTAGATTTGATTGGAATGAATGCTGATTTGATGTGTAAATACATTGAAGCAGTTGCTGATAGAATTGCAGATTTATTTGAATTTGATAGGGTATTTAATACAGAAAATCCATTTGATTTTATGAGAGCATTGGATGTACAAAATATAACAAACTTTTTTGAAAAAAGAGTATCTGAATATCAAAGACCAACAGACAGGGCACTAAGTTTTGATGAAGCATTTTAATGGAAGCTGAGATATATTCTAAAACTAACTGTGGATACTGTGAAAGAGCTAAATTTAGGTTGGCTAAATATAATCCTAAAATATATATGTTAGGAACAGATTATACTCGGGAGGATTTTTTTGAAAAATTTCCTAATGCAAGAACTTTTCCTCAAATAATACTAAATGGTGAAAAAATAGGTGGGTATCATGAACTTGAAAAGTGGTTCGAAATGAATTCATTTAATGAAGACTTTTAATTATTTTTATTATTTTTTTTTCTATTATAAATTTTTTTACTTTTAACAGTTCTTTGTTTGTATTTAGGACTACGAAGCTCATTAGCAATAGGGTTGCTTTTTTTAGTACTTTTTTTTGTTTTCATTTAGTGAGCCTTACCCCAATTATCGCCGAAACCAAAATCAACAGTAAGTGGAACAGAGAAATTTTTATATTGCAAATGAATGTTTTCCATTATCTTCGTAACTTGATTTATAAGTTCTTCACGTTTATCATTTTGAACTTCAAAAATAAGTTCATCATGAACTTGTAAAAGCATTTTTGCATCAATATTATTTAATTCGATTTCATTATGTATTTTAATCATAGCTAATTTAATTATATCTGCAGCACTACCTTGAATTGGAGCATTAATTGCTTGTCTTTCTGCAAAGCCTCTAACAGCAAAATTTTTATCTGTAATACCTTTAATATTAATCTTTCTTTTGAATATTGTTTCAACAAAATAATTTACCTTAGCAAAATCTATTTGGCTTTCCATATACTTTTTAATATTTGGATATTTCCCAAAATATTCAGTTATGTATTCTTTTGCTTCAGTATTTGTTATAGCTAATTGCTTAGCTAAACCATATGGACTAATGCCATATAATATTCCAAAATTAATTGCCTTGGCTTTTCTTCTATAATCATTATTTATTTGACTATCTGTTAAATTAAATATTTCTTTAGCAGTAGACGCATGAATATCTTCTTTATTTTGAAAAGCTTTAATGAAGTTTTTATCTCCAGAAATTTCAGCAGCTAATCTTAATTCAATTTGTGAATAATCAAAGCTTACTAAACTACTATTTTTTTTACTAATGAAAGCTGTTCTAATTTTTTTACCATTTTCTGTTCTTATTGGAATATTTTGTAAGTTTGGATCTGTAGAGCTTAATCTTCCTGTTAAGGTATTTGCTAGTCCAAATGAAGTATGTACTCTACTATTATTATCTGTTAATCTAAATAAAGCATCTGTGTAAGTAGATTTTAATTTTGTTAATTCTCTCCATTCAAGTACTAATTTTGCAATATCATAGCCCCCTATTGCAAGATCATTCAAAGTTGATGAATCAGTAGAATAGGATCCTGATTTTGTCTTTTTACCACCTTTTATTTTTAGATTTACGAATAATATCTCACCTAATTGTTTTGGAGAGCCAATATTAAATTCCTGCTTTGATAACTTATAAATATTTTTTTCTAATTTTTTACTTTCTTGCTCAAATTCTTTACCTAAACTAGTTAAAAAATTTTTATTAACTTCAATTCCATTTTTTTCTATCTTTGAGAGAACATCCACTAGAGGTAAATCAATATTGTTGTACACAAAATTTGCCTTTTCTTTTACCAATCTTGGATAAAGTTTATTAAATAATTTCAATGTTAAAAGAGAATCTTCAGCAGCATAATTTACTGCATCATCTATAGATACCTTATCAAAAGTAATTTCATTTTTTCCTGTACCAACCACATCTTTGTATTTAATTGTTGTATGATCCAAGTGGTTGAAGGATAAATCATCTAAATTATGTTTAAGTATACCATTGTCAATTGCGTAAGAAATAAGCATGGTGTCCGCAATAGATTTAAATTTAACACCATATTTACTTAGAATTCGTATATCATATTTAATATTTTGACCAACTTTTAATATAGACTCATTAGAACAAATTGAATTAATTTTTTTAATAATATAATTTTGTTCTAATTGAATTGCATTCTTTTTTGCTAAATCAATAGATTGATGATTTATTGGTATGTAGTAAGATTTATTATCATCAAAGCATAATGATATACCAACTAATATTGCATTTTCAATATTAAGAGAGTTAGTTTCAGTATCAATTGCACAAATTCCTCTTGTTTCTATATTTTTTATGACTATTTCAAGTTCTTTTTTTGAATTTAAAAGTATGTATTTTGGTTTAGTTTTTTTTATATTTTTTTTATATTCATTATTGTTAGATATAAATGCATTTGATTTAAGTCTTTCTGAGGTAGATTTAAAACCTTGCTCTTTGAGAAAATTAAAAATATTATTTTCTTGATCTTTTAATTCATTATAGGTTTGAATATCTTTTATTTGTAAGGGTAGTTTTATATCATTTTTTAATTTAACAAGATCTAAGCTTAGCCTAATATCTTTTTCAGCGTCTAATAAAATATTTTTTCTTTTTTCTTGTTTAATTTTTTCAATATTTTTTAATAGACCATCTATATCATTAAATTCATTAATTAATTGTGATGCAGTTTTTGGTCCAATGCCTGGAGCTCCAGGAATATTATCAACTTTATCACCAGTAAGTGCTTGTATGTAAATTACTTTTTCTGGTTTTACTCCAAATTTCTCTTCTACATCTTTTATTTCTATTATTTTATTCTTCATAGGATCTAGCATTTTAACTTTATTATTAACTAATTGCATAAGATCTTTATCAGATGAAACTATTATGGTTTCTATATCCTCACTTTTTGCCAAATTTGAATAAGTTGCTATTAAATCATCAGCTTCATATCCGTCTATTTCCAATTGCGGTATATTAAAACTTTCTACACATTCTCTAATAAGCGAAAACTGAGGAATTAAATCGTCAGGAGCATCTCCTCTATTAGCTTTATATTGAGGATAAATTTTATTTCGAAAATTTTCTCTAGCAGCATCAAAAATTACAATCATTTTGTCATTACTGTAATCTTCTATAAGTTTAACTAACATGTTGGTGAAGCCAAAAACTGCGTTTATAGGTGTTCCATCCGGACGATTCATTGGTGGAAGACCGTAATAAGCCCTAAAAATATAGGCCGAACCATCAACTAGTATCAATCTACTCTTTTTATTCATTAATAATTTAAATATATAAGATTCTAAATTAATGTCAGATTATAAATATTCAATTGAAGCAAAAAATGTAAATAAGATTTTTTATAAGAAATCTAAAGAAATTAAAGCACTTATAAATTTTGATATTCAAATAAAAAAAGGGAGTATTCATGGTTTATTAGGCCCAAATGGAGCAGGTAAGTCTACATTTATTAATGTGCTTGGAGGCTTAGTTAAAAAAAATACTGGTAAAGTTAGTATTTGCGGTATTGATATTGATAAAAATGCAAAAAAAAGTAAGTTTAAAATAGGTATAGTTCCTCAAGAATTAAATATAGATCCTTTTTTTTCACCAGCTGAATTACTTGAATTACAAGCTGGGCTTTATGGTATTCCAAAACAAAAAAGAAAAACTGATGAAATTCTATATAATCTTAAATTATCAGATCAAAGAAATGCTTATGCGCGTACATTATCTGGTGGGATGAGGAGAAGATTGCTTATTGCAAAAGCTCTAGTACATAGTCCTGAAATGTTAATTTTAGATGAGCCAACTGCAGGCGTTGATATAGATATTAGATCTTCTGTATGGAATTATATAAGAAAGATAAATAAATTAGGTACTACTATATGTTTAACTACACATTATTTAGAAGAAGCAGAAAATTTATGTGACACTATTTCAATTATTAACTTTGGTAAAAAAATTAAGGAAGATACAAAAGAAAATCTTTTAAATATTATTTCTAATAAAACTGTGTCTTTTGTTATAAACAATGATTTTTCAATACCTGAGGATTTAAAAGAATTTAATCCTATAAAAAACGAATCAAAACTAACCATACAATATGATAAAAATAAAACAAATCTTAAAAAAATAATTAATATACTCAATAGAGATAAAATTGACTTCAAAGAAATAAATACCTTTGAAAGTGACTTAGAGGATGTTTTTTTAAAACTTACAAAAAATAATGATTTATCAAACTAAAAATATTTTTTTTTATTTATTTCTTTTAATTCCTTTATCTCTAATTACTGGTCCAGCTATACCTGATTTAACTATTACATTTGGTGGAATTTTTGCTTTATTTTATTTATTCATAAAAGAAAAAAATTTTGATCTAATTAAAAATAATTTTATTCAAATATCATTAATTTTTTGGATTAGTTTAATATTAATTAGTTTTTTTGCTTTTAATAAAGAAAAGTCATTTCAAGACTCTATAATCTTTTGCAGATACCTTGTAATTCCCATAAGTTGTTATTTTTTATTCTTTAAAACTAATAAAGAACTTAATTATTTATTTTTAATAATATTTATTTTAGTAATTTTTGTATCATTAGATACACTTTTTCAATTTTTCAATTATACATCTAAGGATGGATTTGGAAAAGATTTACTAGGCTTTAAATCAAGCTGGTATGGTAGATTAACAGGACCATTTGGTGACGAATTAGTTCCAGGCGCATATGTATCAAAATTTGGTTTAATCGGATTTATTTTTCTTTTATTAAATAAAAATTTAAAAAACAAAATTTTATTTCAATCAATTTATCTAGCGATAATTCTTGTAGTCTGTTTTGTTTCAGGAGAAAGAATGGCTTTTGCTTCATATTCATTAGCGTTAATAGTACTATTATTTTTTTTAAAACAACATAGAACTGTTATCTTATTTTCAATTATATTAGGATTAGTAACTATATTTACAATATATAAACTTCATCCATTTTATAATGATTACAAAGTTATTGAATCAAGTCAATATCATCAAGGATTAAAGATAGAAAAAAACTTTGAATGTGAAAATGATTTAAATAAGAAATGTAAAAAAATAATTAACATTCAACCAAGTTTTTATGAAATTATTAAAAATTTTCCAACGTCTGCATATGGTGAAATTTATTTATTATCTCTTAAAATGTTTAAAGATAATCCATTAACAGGGATAGGAGTAAGTAATTTTAAATACTTATGTAACAATGAAATTAAATATAAAAAGATGATGGTAAATTATGATTGTGCCTCACATCCTCATAATACTTATGTACACTGGTTAGTAGAAGGTGGATTATTAGTACTACTTATTTTTATATTATATTTAATTATACTTAGTTATTTTATTATTAAGAATAAAGGTGAAAAAAATTATAAAATTATATCTTTAGTTTTAATTTTAATATTATTTTGGCCACTAATGTCGACAGGTAGTCTTATAAAGAATTGGTATGGTATTAACGTATTTTTTATTATTGGAGTTAGTATGTGTATTAGTAAACTTAAAAGTAATTTTTAAAATTTGAATTTGCAAAATATTTTTTAATATATCTTGAAATAATAATACCAAGTATAAAAAAAACTAAAACTGATAGCGAAGTTCCATTACCTTTACCAAAAAAAGAACCTACAAATATACAAAATAAAATTATAGAAGAAGATAATACTTTAAAATGTAGTCCAATAATTGATCCAAAAATAAAAAAAAATATGATAAATAAACTATTACCTAAACCCATACCAAAATGTGATCCAACATATGACATGTAAATTGAAGAGTATAAAATAGATAAGTTTGTTGATGAACTATTGTCATAAAATCGAGCTTTAATTAAATAATAAAAAGATTTAATTCCATCAAGCCATGTGATCTTTTTACCTTGAGCTTTGGTTCTAAAATAATAGGAGACTCCAAATTCATAAATAAAAAAATTATTTCTCACTATTTGTGAAGCTAAATCTATTTCAATTCCAAAATCATTTACACTTAAATTAATTTTTTCAATAACACTTTTATGTAATATTTTTAATCCACAGTGGACATCACTTATTGATTGGGAAAAGAAAATATTAAATATTAGTGAGTTTATTTTGCCAACAAGATTATTGAAAAAATAATTATTTTTTTTTAATTTTCCTGAAAGATACCTGCTACCAAATATACATTTTATCTCTTCATTATTTTTTATCATTTGATACATTTCATGAGAATCTTTAGTATCTAATTCTAAATCTGCATCTTGAAGTAATATATATTCACCTGAGGAATTTTTTATTCCTGTTTGTAAAGCCTTACCTTTCCCTGAATTAATATCAAGTCTTAGAGTTTTTAATTGAAAATTTTTTTCAGAATTTTTATTTAAATTTTTTATAATGTCTGTTGATTTATCTGTTGAACCATCATCTACAATTATAACTTCAGTATCTTTATTATTAAAATATTTTAATAAATCATTAAATAATTTATCCAAAAAATTTTCTTCGTTAAAAACTGGTATTACTATTGAAAGATTAACTTTATTCTCTTGGGGCATGCTTATTCAATATTCTTTGAAGAGTTCTTCTATGCATTCTAAGCCTTCTTGCTGTTTCTGATACATTTCGATTACACTGTATAAATACTCTTTGAATATGTTCCCACCTAATTCTATCAGCAGTCATAGGATTTTCTGGTGGGGGAGGAAGAATTTCCTTGAAATTTGTTAAAGCATCATAAATTTGATCAATTTCGGCAGGTTTTGGTAAATAATCAATAGCTCCTGATTTAATTGCAGCTACAGCAGTTGCAATATTACCATATCCTGTAAGCAATAAAGATCTCGTATTTGGACTAATTTTTTGAATTTCTTTAATTAATTCTAATCCAGATCCATCTTCTAACCTCATATCTACTATGGCAAAATCAAATTTTATATCATTCAGTCTTTTTAAAGAGTCACTAAATTTTGCATATGATTCAACTATGAAACCTTTTTTTTCCATTGATTTTGATAGTCTTTCTCTAAATGGAAGGTCGTCGTCAACTATTAATAAATTTTTAGTCATAATTATAAAATAGAGTTTTTAAGTTTTATTTCAACACAAGCGCCATTTTGCTTATTATTATAG
>CACDMT010000013.1 GCA_902553945.1 uncultured Alphaproteobacteria bacterium
TTATTTTTATATATTGTAAATAATGAATTAAAATCTAAAAAATTAACATAATACATTTTAAAGTGTTTGAATTCTTTTTAATTTTTTGTAATCCTTTTCTTCAATTTCCAAAATATTATCAGGTTTATTTTTTAATGTTTTTTCTACTTCAACAATATTTCTCATTAAATTTCTCAATTCATCAACTTCAAGTGATGCTCTATGATCCGTTCCTTTCCAAGTTTTATTAAGTGTAAAATGTCTTTCAATATATTTTACTCCTAATGCTATTGCTGCAACGTCGGGAATGATTGAAGTATGATGTCCTGAAAATCCAATAGATTTAATTTTATCACCATAAGTATTTTTTAAATATTCAATTTCTTTTAAGTATAAATCTTCAGAGTTTGATGGATAGGATGATGTGCATACATATAAAACAATATCTTTATTTCTTTTAAAAGACTCAGCAAAATTAATAATTTTATTAATATCGTCTCTTTTTGTCATACCAAGTGAAATATGTATTTCTTTAGAATGAAGTTTAAAAACACATTCTAATAAATCTTTATTTAAATTACATGCTGAAGGAATTTTTATTATATCTATATTGATTGATGATATATCTTTCGCAGAGTCAATATCCCATACAGAACAAGAATAAGATCGATTTAATTTCTCACAGTATTTTTTAAGTTCAATATGTTGATTTAATGTAAATTCTAAAAATTCCCTATGTTCTCCATAAGTTGATCCATAAGAATGAAATGAATTAGGGTGAGGATTATTATACTCTGATTCTGACAATAGTTTTTTTGGATTTCTTTTTTGAAATTTAATTATATCAGAATATTCTGAACTTACAGATATCATTCTTAAAGCAGTTTCAAATTCACCCCTATGATTACAGCCTATTTCTGATATTAATTTAGTTTTTCTTTTATTATCTACTATGATTTTCATGTTATTACTTTTCTCTATTTTATTTAATTTTGTTAATCTTTAAAGACTTATAAACTGATTCAGAAATTTTAAAATCATTGATGTTATCTACATCAATTGCTTCAATTAAATCTATTTCATATAAATAAGGATCATTTTTATTATTATTCCAGTATGTATTATTTTTGAAAAAATGCTTTTTATTGAAAATATGAAATGCGTGACAAACTTCATATATATAATTAGATTTTTGCGACATAACTTGATCTTTGGGATTTTTGACATTTATTGGTTTGCCTTTTTTATCATAAAACCAAGTATTTTTTTTGATAACTGCTGTCATTGATTTAAAATTATTTTTTCTAAAAAATTTTACTGCTTTATCAATTGTATTACTATTTAAAATAGCATGGCATGAATTTATCCACATACAATAATCAAAATCTATATTTTCTAAATAATTATGAATTTTAGTTAAAGGGTAATTTGATTCTGAAGATTTTCTATCCCTTATGATAATCGAATTTTTATTCAAATATTTATTACAAATTTTTAAAATTTTTTTATCATAAGCAGCAAAATACACACTGTCAAAATTTTTCAAACTGGATATTTTCTTAATAGCAATTTCTGCAAGAGAAGTTTTGGCATAAGGTAATAACATTTTATTTTTTAATCTCGTGCTTGACATTCTTGCATTACCTAAAGCAATAATTTTCATTAATTAGCTAATAAATGTAAAATATTTATAGTCAATGTAATAGTTTATTTATTTAAGGAAAATAAAAAATTTTGAATTTTTTTATAACTTTTAATATTATTAATTTTACCATTTTTATTTTTTAAAATATAATTATGCATATTTATATAAGATTGATTTTTTGTATATTTAAATGTAATCTTTTTAATCTTATTATTTTTTTGTATTTGTATATTTTTTCTTATTAAATCTACTGTGATAGAAAAATCATCTCCATCAATATATATGATTCTTTTTTCTATTCTTGAAAAATAATTAAGATTAATATTAACTAGTGTGTTCTTAGATCTTGCATTTAATATAAAATAATCATTAGTATTAATTTTTAATTTTGAAATTTTAGACGAATAATTAAATAGTAAATTTAAATCCCCTAATAAATAAAATGTATAGTCTATTTCATGACTAAGGTCAGATACAACTCCTCCTCCATATTTTTTTTGGGCACTACTGCTCAATTCATAATTACTTTTTCTCCAATTAGGTAAAAAAGAGTTACATATAGCATTATAAGATAATATTTTTTTATTATTTAATAATTTTTTTAAATAAATAATTATTGGGTCAAATCTTAAATTATAACCTACATAGATTTCATTATTAAACTTAAATAACTTGTATTTAATTTTAAGATCATAAAGAGGTTTTTCTACAAGAATTTTTTTATTTTTTAAAATATTATTTAAAAACAATAATTGATTATAATGATTTGAAGTAAATGTAGAAATAATAATATAATCTGGATCAAATTTAAGTATTTTTTTTCTTAAAATTATTTTATTTTTAAATTCAGTTGAATTAATTATTAAGAAATTTTGTATTTTAAAATTTGAATTTAAAATTCTTTTATGTTTTTGGCCTATTGAGCCGTAGCCTGAAATTAACACTTTCATATTTATAATCAATCTTTAAACTATTAAATAAGAATTATCATTCTCATTATTTTTTATTATTTATAAAATCAATAGATAAATTCTCTAAAATATTTAAATATTCAGACTTAACATTAGCTTCTTTTAAATAATTTATTATATCATTTTTTTTAGAATCATTGAAATCATCGTCTCGTGGTAACTTATATTTTTTATATAATTTGTTATTAAATTTATATTTTATATTTAGAAAATTATTAATTCTTGTTAAACTAATTGATGGATTTTTAATAAAATCATCAAAATAAATTCTTAAATGTTTTTGATAATCTTTTTTATTGCTTAAAAATTTATTATTTAGTTTAGTTTTGTACATTATTAAATAAATAGCTTTATCAGCAATTGACATTTCATTATAATTATCAGCAATATCAAATGCCCAATATGGAGTAATTATATTTTTATTTATAATTGTAGGATTAAAATATCTACCATCTCCTTTTTCAAAATTATTTATAAAATTCATATTTGCTTTAACAATTAAATATGGATTCCTTACAACCTCAATAAAAAATAATTTATCTTTTAATATTTCATATAATTTTTGTGACTCTCCTAATATAGAAGCCGTCATAATCCTTAAAAAAGGCTTTTCTTTTTTTATTAAATTTGGAATATGAATTGTATTTGACTTAAATAATCTTTTCACATATTCAATTAGTTTATAACTTTTAAAAACACTTGATTGATCAAATGGTTTAAAATTAACATTGCGTGAAATTGTATTTTCATAAATAGTATAATCTAATAATATTTTGATATAATTATCAAATGCATCATCAGAAAATTTATCAAAATAATTAAATATAGTTGTATTTTCAAATGAAGGTGAAAGATTTAATATTTCTATTTTAGGATATAATGATAAAAAATTATCTATAACAACTTTTCCACACCCAGATAGGCCATCGATAACTAAGACTTTTTCTAATATTGTATTATCTCTTATAAAATTCATATCTATATTTAAGTTATGGGTAAGTCAGCTATATTGTGTTTGTTTATTTTAATTGATTTGTAATGATTTTTTATCATTTTAAACAAATCTTTATTCATTAAATAATGGTTATTTAAATTAGATAATGGCTTTTTTTTATCTTTAATTATAGAAATACATAAATTATTTGTCATTTCAGATTGTAAGGGAATATTAAAATTAATTTTTTTTAGATCCTGTTTCTCATTTCTAATATATGCTTTTTTATTGCTTTTATTTAATTCAAAATAAAAATTTTTAGAAAATATCTTCAAAACATGATCTTGATTATCCTTGGTACGCTCTAAAATAAGACTGCTATTATTATTACTAGTTAATGACATATTTCCTAAAAATTCATAACAATTTTTATGTTTACTTTTTATAATTTTTTTGGAAATATTAAATGTTTGAACTTTTAAATTTATATCATTTATAAAAAATGAAAAAAGATCGACATAGTGTACAAAATTTGATGCCATATTCCATTTACTTCCATAAACAATCATTGTTATTGGGTCTTTTTCATTTAAATATTTTTTTAATTGTATAAATGAATACATAAATCTATTTGAACAATTAACCCAGCATTTAATTTTTTTCTTATTAAATAAATTAATATATTTAGTGTATAAATTGATTTTTTGGAAAACGATTTTTTCAACAATTAATTTTGAAAATTTAGTTTGTTTAATTAATTGATGAATTAATGTATCTCTATTTAAGCTATTTGTTGCAATAATTACTAAGTCGTAATTTAACTTTATGTTACTAATATTTCCATAAAACTTAATATTTTTATTAAATTTTAATATTTTTTTTTTAAAAATATTGATTTTATTTTTTCTAATATCTAAAATCTCTAATTTAAATTTATTTTTTTTTATTATACTTTCTGCATGTCTCAATCCTATATTACCCAGGCCTATAATAAGAATAGTTTTCATTATATAATTGACCAGCCTCCATCTATAATAATGTTTTGACCATTTATATATCTTGATGAATCTGAAGATAAAAAATATGCTAAATCAGCAACTTCACTTGAATTACCCAATCTTTTAATAGGACAAATTTTAGTATATTCTTTTACAAATTTATTTGGTTGTACAGACGAAGATCCAGCAACATGACCCTTTAATGCACCTGGGGAAATACAATTTACTGTTATATTAAATTTACCATAGTGTGCAGCCATTTGCCTTGTAAGATTTATTATTCCACCTTTTACTATAGCATATGTTACATTCTTTTTTATATTTGTACCTTTATAAATATTTTCATTTTGAGCTAGAAAGCCATAAATAGAACCAATTGTAATAATTGAATTATTACTTTTATTTTTTTGCATTTTTTTTGCTACCAATAAATATAGCCATGATTGATTTATTAAATTAAATTGTGTGTTTTCTTTAAGGCTTTTAAATTTCAAATCTTCAAAATTACTTTTATTCCAGTCTTGAGTGATAGGATAGCTACAATTTATAAAACAATCAATTTGTTTAATTTTTTTGATTATATTTAAAAAGTTTTTTTCTAAATTTTCAGTATTTTTTACATCAAAATAAAAATAATTATAATTTTTATTTTTTTTTTTAAATTTTTTACATATAGAAGATCCAATTAATCCTGACCCTCCAACAATTAATAAATTTTTATTTCTCATAATTATTTTTTTTCATTAAATGCTCTACAATATCAAAATCTAATAAACTATCTATATCAAAGGCACTCTCATCTGGCATCAAATATATACCATTATTTTTTGTAAAAAGTGTAGGATTATATAATAAAGCTTTTCTCTTCCATATGTAGATTGAAGCATTCATATCATAACATTTAGGGGCTTTTTGTCTTGAATAGATCATTTTATTTTTTTTTATAATATCAAAATAATTCATTTTATTTTGCTGTATCATATTAAAGTATGGATTCTTTCTTGATTTAGTAACTGAAAAAAGAATATCAAAATTATTATTTAATAGCTTATTGAAAGCTTCTTTAATATTTTTTGAAGTTCTAATTGGTGCAGTAACATCTAAATCAATTATATAGTCAAATTTTTTTTTATAATAATTTTCTGATTTTTTTAATAAATGTTTAATAACTTCTATTTTTGAAATATTAGAGCTTGATAAATATTTTGGTCTTTTAAAAAATACTTCAGCATTATATTTTTTAGATAACTGAATTATTTTTTCAGAGTCGGTTGATACAACGATTTTAGAAAATATTCCTGAATTTAATGCTTGATTTATTGTATAATAAAGAAGCGGTTTATTATTAAGAATTTTAAAATTTTTATTTTTTAAGCCTTTAGAGTTCTTTCTCATACAAATTGAACATAAAACACTCATTTATCTTCAAATATTTTTTTCCAATGATGCATTTCACCAAAATCTTTCCAAGAAGATGGATCAATAGGAAATACTCCAATTTTATATTTTTTTTTCATTGCATTATCGATTAATTCATTAAAATCATATTTAGAATTATTTTTAATTAAACTTAGAATTTTTTTATTAATAATATACAATCCACAATTGAATAAGTAGTTAATTTTAGGTTTTTCAATAATCTTTTTTAAATTGCCATTTTTATCATTCTCAATAACCCCATATGGAATAGTAAATTCATTTGGCGATACAATTATAGAAATATCATTTTTATTATTTATATGAAAATCATAAAAATCATTGTAATCTATATTAAAGAGAACATCGCAATTTGTTAAAAAAAAATCATTTTTAATAATTTTTTTTATTAAATAAAGTGAACCAACTGTGCCCAAAGATTTTTTTTCCTCAATAAATGAAACCTTAAAATTAAAACTTGATTCTTTAAAATAAGATTTTATCAAATTTTTTTTATAATTAATTGATAAAAGTAATTTATTTATTTTAAATGGAATAAAAGTTTTAATAATTTCTTCAATTATTGTACTATCGGCATAAGGAAATAAAGGCTTAGGGATAATATTTGTATATGGTTGTAATCTAGTCCCCTTCCCTCCTGCCATAATAACTAAAGGAATGTTTATATTTTTTTTTATATTAGAATTATCAAAATTTTTTATTTTATTAAATTTTTGATAATCAAGATAATCAATAACTTCTTTGTTTTTAATAATTGGTATTAAGTTATATTTATTTTTTTGAAAAAAATTTTTTATTTTATTATAATTTAATTCATTACCTTTAATGTAAAAAGGCTTTGTATTATAAAGGCTTTTAATAGAGAAATTAATATTCTTTCTTTTTAAGATACTTTTTCTAATATCGCCCTCTGTTAACACTCCTAAAAATTTTTTGTCAGATGATACAACAAATAAACATCTCTCACCTGAAGTATTAAACTTTAAATATGCGTCTTTTATAGTGGAATTAATATTAATTATAATTTTGTTAACAATCATAAAATTTCTTTATCGTAAATTTATTATCTTTTATTGAATTAATTTTTTTATATATATTTAAATGTGTATTCTTTTTTAAGTTTATATTTTTAAAATTAATTATTTTGTTATTATATAACTTTTTATTACTCAAGATATTTTTAATTTTTTTCATAATTAATGATTTATTATAATTTAAATTATAAACTAAATTATCAAAATATCTTCCATTTTGTCTATCGCCTAAATTGATAACAGGCAAAGAAATTATTGGCGCTTCAATGATACCACTAGAAGAATTTCCTAACATAATATCACATTGTTTCATCATTGAATAATAATATTCATATCCAAATGAGTGAATGAATAAAGAATTATTATTTTTTTTACAAAATTCTTTTATAAGTTTATTAACTTTTAAACCATTTAAGTCATTATTTGAACTAGTAAAAATAAACTGAATATCTTTCAATGATTTTACAACACTGAATAAAGTTTTAAGATCTTTGAATGTGTTTGATTTGATTGTATTTGGATGAAATGTAACCAAAATATTATTTTTTTCAAATTTAAATTTAAATTTCTTTTCAATTTCACTTCTTTTTTTGAAATTAGAAAATGTTATATTTTCTGCAGATAAAGAACCATAATTAAATATTGTATTAGGATTCTCTCCCAACTGAATTACTCTTCTTTTATATATATCATTAGTAACAAAATGCATATTTGACATTTTAGTTATTGAATGTCTAAATGTATCATCTATTGATCCATGAGTTACCTCTCCACCGTGTAGGTGTATAATATAAATATTTCTTAAAAAGAAAGATATACATGCAGCAAAAGTTTCAATTCTATCTCCAATTAAAATAATTTTTTTTGGTTTAAATTTATTAATTGCATTATTGCATCCTTTAATAATTTTTTGAACATAATCATTATTATTAGTATTATTTCCAATACTTATATAATAAACATTTTTATTAAAATCTTGATTAATTTCATTTTTTGTATTTCCAAAATCTTTGTTTAAATGAGATCCGGTTACAATAATTTTAAAATTATATTTTTTATTTTTTTTATATAATTTTAATAAATTTTTAAGTATTGAAAATTCTGATCTAGATGAAGTAAAAAAAATGTATTCTATCATTTTATATTTTTATAACTGAGTCTTTTTTAAAATTCTTTTTAGCCTTTTTTCCTAATACCTTATTCCATAGCATTGGAGAAATACCATTTCCAGGTCTTTTAGTAGTTATATTTTCTAAAGTAAAAAATTCATTTTTAAGTATATTTACTTTTGCAACAATAGACTTTCTAATATGAACTTTATTCTTAAGTTCATTTTTTGTTGGTATTTTTTTAAAACTTCCAAGAGATTTTTCAATGTTTCTAATAGAAGCAACCATTAATTTTAATTCTGATGGAGTTAAGCTTATTTTTTGATCAGGGCCACTAAGACTTTTGTCAATAGTAAAATGTTTTTCTACCACCCTTGCACCTAAAGCAACTGCAGCAATTGATCCTTCAATACCTATAGAATGATCTGAAAATCCAATACTGCATTTAAAATTATTTTGCAATGTTGTAATATTATTTAAATTTAATTCATTAAATTTTGTAGGATATGAAGAATTACAATGTAATATATATATATCATTCAATCTTACTCTACCTGATAACAATATTTTTAAACATTGCCTAATTTCATTGATAGTAGATATTCCAGTAGATAGAAAATATTTTTTTTTAAATTTTGATAAATGTTTAAGCAATGGATAATTATCAATTTCTGATGATGGAATTTTTATATAGTTTTCGTTAATAGTATTTAATAAGTTAAAACTTTCAATATCAAATATTGAGGATAAGAATCTTATATTATTTTTATGACAATATTTTTTTAAAATAATTATTTTTTTTTTATTTAACTCATATTTTTTTAACATTTCATATTGTGCAATTTCTTTTTTATTCCCATTTTTTCTTTGATATGGTGCTTTAATAGCTTTTTTTGTAACTAGATTTTCAGCTTTAAAAGTCTGAAACTTAATAAAATTAGCACCAGCTTTCGAAGCTTCTTTGATCAATGCTTTAGCAAGTTTCAAGTTTCCATTATGATTAACACCTGCTTCTGCAATAATTAGAACATTGCTGACTCTTTTTTTCATTATTTTATAACTGAATTACTTTTTATATCTTTTTTTATAATTATTCCTGCTCCAATTATAGAATTTCTTCCTATTTTAACACCTTCCCTTATTATTGCTCCACTTCCAATAAAACAATTACTTTCAATAGTAACATCGCCGTTAATAATTGCTCCTGTAGATACGTGAGTGTGTTTGCCTATAAATGCATCATGCTCAATAATTGCACTAGTATTAATTATATTATTTTCACTTATTTTTACATTTCTATTTATAGTACAATGATTCATAATAATAGTCCCCTCATTGATATCTGAGTTTTTAGATATATATGCATTTTTTGAAAAAAAGATGGGTAGATTGAATTTAAGTATCTTTAATTTATTATATATTTCTTCCCTTTTTTTTAAATTTGTAATTTGACCAACGCAAATAAAAGCACTATCTGCAATTTTTCTTAGTTTAGATAAATCTTTATCCTGACCAATTATTTTATAATTAAAATTATTAAGTATTTTATTTTTTGAAACTAATCCAAGTATTTTAAATTTTTTGTTATTTTCAATTATTTCTAAACACGAGTTTAAATGTCCTCCAGCACCTATGAGAATAATCTTTTTATTCATAAAGAACTTTTTTAATATAATTGATATTTTTTTTTGAAATATTATATCCTGAAGGAAGGCATATACATTGTTTATATTTTTTGTAATTTATCATTTTATAGTTCTGAAACTTTTGCATTTGTTTTTGTAAATGATTAGGATACCAAATATATCTAACATTTATATTGTTTTTTAAAAATTTGTTGATAATTTTTTTAGTAGAGATTTTTTTATTATTAATACAAAGAATATTCAACCAATTATTCGATATCGAATAATCAGGTGTATTTAATATAGAATATTCATCACTATCAATTTTAATTTTATAATAATTATGAATTTTTAATTTATGAGATAATATTTTTTTTATATGTTTTAATTGAGCTAATCCTATAGCTGCATTAATATTAGTCATTCTGTAATTATAGCCTACATCATTATGTATGAATTTTAAGTTATTATTTTTATATTGATTAATATATAGTCTCGCTCTCTCTAGATCATTTTTATTTTTAAATGTAATTAATCCCCCAGAACCAGATGTGATTATTTTATTTCCATTAAAAGAAAAACATCCATAATCACCAATAGTACCAGTATGTTCAATTTTTTTATTCTTGTAATATGATCCAAAACTTTCAGCACAATCTTCTACAATTTTAATGTTTCTTTCTTTGCATATATTCGCTAATTTGTTAATTTCTGCTGGATTACCAAATACATGCACAATAATTATTGCAATTATTTTTTTATTTGTTTTTTTATTATAAGTATGACCTTTTTTAAAATAAGTTTTATTTTTAATAAATTCTATAGTTTTATTAACATCAATATTAAAAGTATTATTTGTATCCATAAATATAGGTAAACCACCATTATATAAAATTGAATTAATTGGAGCTATAAAAGTTATAGTACTTACTAATACCTCTGTATTCAATTGAACACCTGCTATTTTTAATGCAATATGTAAGGCTGAAGTGCCAGAATTTGTTGATAAAGTATATTTTGATTTCGTAAATTTAGATATTTTTTTTTCAAATAAATTTATAAAATTACCAATAGCTATTTGATTTTTTTTTATAGCAATTCCCAAATTTTTAATTTCATTACCAAAAATATAAGGTGTATGTAATTCCATTATTTTTCTAAAAATTTTAAATTTTTATATGTTTCATAACTAGTTTCTATACTTAAAGCTGGCCATTTTAATTTTTTATATTTTATAAGATCAATAAAGGTTAATAATTGCTTATAAAAGCCTGGTTTATATTTTACATCATATTTAGAAGGTAAAATATTTTCTTTTTTAAATTTTTTATCAATAATTTCTCCTTTTTCTAAAGGATTAAAATTTATATTATAATTTTTTGTAAAAATTGAAACTTTCCATGATCCAGGGGAATTCCAATAAGAGGAATAAGTTGCTGTAATACCATTTTTAAATTTAAAAATACCGTTAAAATAATCTGGGATCATTTCTTTGTTCTTTTGAGAAAAAGAATGGGAAGTTAAAAGATCTCCACAGAAAAAATTTAATAAATCAATTGTATGAATAGAATTGGCAAAAAGCCATCTTTTATGTATTTTTTTATTAACTTTTTTTCTCAATAACCAGGATCTTTCATGACCTTCTATGTTTACTGCGAGTATTTTATCTTTTTTTTTCTTGATTAATTCTAAAGTACTATGAAATACTGAATAAAACCTTCTATTTAATCCAATCATATTAAGTGTTTGATGTTTTTTATTTGCTTTAAGTAATTTTTCATAATCTCTAAAATTTAAACTAATAGGTTTTTCAATGAATAATGGTATCTTGTAAGGTAGAAGTTTCATCGTCATTTTAAAAATTTCTTCAGCAGAGACTAAAATAAGAACTCCATCTAAATCTTTAGCAATAAACTTTTCTAAAGTTTCAGAAACTTCATTAATTGAGTATTTTTTTTGAAGTAATTTAGCTTTTTTAATTGTCCGTGAATAAATTTTAGTAACTTTTACTGCTTTAATATTAATTAAAATATCTAAGTTAATTTGAGCAATTGTACCAGCGCCTAAAATACCTAATCTAATTTTAGACATGATAATTTTCTGATAAATAAGTATGGTTTTTTTTAAACCATTCAATTGTTAAATCTAGACCCTTATCAAGATCAATTCTACTTCTCCAATTAATTAATTTATTTAATTTTTCTGAATTACAACAAAGTCTATCAACTTCAGATTTTTCTGTTCTGATTCTAACATTATCAACTTTTAATATTTTATCAGTACTTAATTTATTCATGATCAATGAAGCTAAATCTTTAATAGATATTTCTTTTCCTGTTCCTATATTAAGTTCTTCACCTATAGTTTTTTTTGATATAAGGATATTATAAATTGCTTCACATGTATCAAGCACGTAAGTAAAATCTCTTGTTGGATTAGTATTTCCAAGTTTTATTATTTTTTCATTATTTATACACTGTTTTATTATGGTTGGTATTATCGCTCTTGTTGATTGCCTGGGACCATAAACGTTAAAAGGTCTAATAATTTTTACAGGCAAATCAAAAGACCTATAATAACTAATAGAAATTTGATCAGCGCTAATTTTTGATGCAGAATAAGGTGATTGGCCTACTTTAGGATGAAGTTCATCAATTGGTACATATTGAGCAGATCCATAAACTTCACTAGTTGATGTAATTATAACTTCTTTGTTGTTATTATTTTTACAAGACTCTAAAACATTATATGTGCCTTCAATATTCGTTCTTATATATGCTAAAGGTGATAAATAAGAATAAGGTATTCCAATTAATGCTGCTAAATGAATTACCTTATCAGCTTTTTGAATAAGATTATTTAGTAAGTCAAAATCTCTAACATCACCTAAGACAAATTCAATTTTATCTTTATATTTAGTATTATTAAGCCACCCATAATCATTATTAGAATTGTATCTATCAAATGCAATAATATTTGCTCCTTTTTCTATTAAAAACTCTACTAAATGTGAGCCAATAAAACCTGAAGAACCTGTTACTAAAATTTTACTATTTTTAATATTCATTTTATTTTTTATTCAATACAATAATTGAACCTGTATTTTCCATCTTAAAATCTATTTTTTCAAATTTAAACTTCTCAATACTTTTTTTAATTATATTTATTTTATGAGGTGGGCTTATTATCATTAAAAAACCTCCTCCACCAGCACCAAGAATCTTTCCCCCAAAAGCTCCATTAATTTTAGCAATATTATATATTTGATCAATTTTTTTATTAGATATTTTTGCAGATAATTCTCTTTTTAATTTCCAGCTATTATCTATTAAATTACCAATTTCATTTAAATTAAGTTTTTTAGTCAATAACAAATCATTAAATTGTTTTGTCATATTTCGAATAATAGTAAGTTTGTTTTTATTTTTCATTTTATTTTTATTTTGATCTTGAAGAACGTTATCAGCAGATCTCATTTTTCCTGACCAATAAAATGAGATACTTTTAAATAAATTTCTATAATTATTTTTATTTTTATTTATTTTTTTTATTATAACATTTTCATTTGATTTAAATTTAATATAATTAATCCCCCCAAACGCTGACGCATAGTGATCTTGTTTTCCAATTGGTTTTTTTAAAATATTAACTTCAATGTGAAATGCTTGTTTAGCTAATTCTTTTTTTGATATTTTTATTCCTTTATATGCATAAAGAGCATTAAGTAAACCTACACAAAAAGAACTTGAAGATCCGAGGCCTGTAGATGATGGAACATCAGCTATAGTTCCAATATATAAGTTGTCTTTTATTTTAAGATACTCGATACATGCTTTTATAATTGGATTTTTTATTTTTTTTACTTCATTGACTATTTCAGTTTCAGAATAATTCAATCTATATTTCTCAAAATAAAGAGGATCTTGTTTTTTTACTATCACGTATACATATTTATTAATAGATGTACTTATTACTTCACCATAATCATTATATTTATAAAAAGATGGAATATCTGTTCCTCCACCAATCAAACTAACTCTCAATGGTGTTCTAGTTATAATCATTTTAAAATTTTAATATATTTATTAAAAAAATAAAAAAAATTTATTATTTTTCTTATCGTAGAAATTTTATATTTAAAAATATTAATAAATTTAAGTATATATAAATAAATTTTAGATAAAATAAAATTTTTTATGCTAAAATTAAAAACTCGATATTTGATACTAGTAAAATATTGATAAAATATAGATTTAAATTTTTCCTCGTCTATTTGCAACTTTTTTGAAAAATATTTTACAAAATTTTGAAAAGCATTAAAAGTATTTTCATCTTCAATAATTCTCACTTGTAGACTTTGTTTAAATGAATTTGCATAACTTGGACCTGGATTAACTAATCTTATATAATTATTACAATATAAATATTTATACTTATAATTACTCAAAGCAATACAGGTTTGGAATAATTCATTTAATTGACCATCTCTAATATTTGTATCATTCATCTCATTCCAAATACTTGAGAATACTTCTGACCTATAAACACTATACCATATGTAATTTACTCTTGAGCTATATGGACTAAAATATTTTTGAATTCCAGTAACACCACTTAAACTATCTAAATCAAAAGATGATGCATAATTATACGAAAATTTGTACTTATTTTTAACTTTAGATACAAACATAGTTGTACCAGATGCTAAATGATATTTAGAATTATTGTTAAGAAAATTTATGCATTTACTTATACCACTATAATTTAAAAAATCATCATTATCACTTGTTACTACATATTTTGTTTTAATTAGTTTTGATGTCTGAGCAAATTTATTTATATAGTCACCAATCTTTTTATCATGTGGGTATTTAATATACTCTACATTCCTATTATTATAATTATTAAAAATTTCTCTATGATTATCGTCTTTACTTCCATCAGCAAATATATATTTAATGTCTTTAATAATATTCTCATTAAGCCATATTTTTGTAAAATTTGATCTATCCAATAATGGAACTATGACAGTTAAATCCATTTTATTTCCAATTTTTATAAGTGTCTTTAAGTATATTATTTATGTAACTATCTTTTGTTAGAGAGTTTAAGTATTTTTTTTTTGATATTTCTATATTATTTTTAATCTGATCTATAGATCTCATACCTGGGATTACTACATCAAAATTCTTATTTGATAAACAAAAACTTAATGCAAATTCACTAATATAATTATATTTAATTTTATTTTTTATTTTTTTAAGTCTTTTTTTTATCCAAATTTTTAAATCAGAATCAAAATTTTTTCTGAAATCATATTTATTAAATTCTTTATTTAAATTTTTATCAAAAATCATACCATTTGCAAAAGGCGCTCTAGAAATTGTAAATATATTTTTTGATTTTTTAATATTTTTAATAAAATTATTAGCCCTTGTATCTAATATATTGTAATTAAATTCTATAGATTTTATAAAAGGATATTGCTTTATGAATTTTTTTGCATCGTTAATTGAGCTGCAACTTATGCCAAATAAAGTAATTTTACCATTACTAATAGCTTTTTCAATTAAGTGGATTAATTTATCACTAATTTGAATGTTAGATGGGGGACTATGAAATAAATAGCAATAAATATTTTCTCTTTTTAGTCTTTTTAATGAAGAGTTAAGTGATTTAGTAAAATAATCTGGTGAAATATCAAATAAATTTTTGTTGCTTTTAAATCTATTTCCATACTTTGAGCAAATAAAAATATTATCCTTAGAGTTAAATGTTTCTCCTATTATTTTTTCAACTCTTCCATTTCCATATAAGTCAGCAGTATCAAAAAAATTAATTCCATTATCATATGCATATTTAAGTGATTTTATAGATTGTAATTTTATTTGAGCCCCCATACCAATATATTTACCACCAAATAATGTTTTACCTGATAGTGGTGCTGTACCAAAACCCAGCTTATTTATTTTTTTCATTAATTAATTTTCTTAATAAAGGACTGAAAGTTATAAGAGTTATTATCATATTTAATTTTTAAATTAAAATTTGGTGTAAAATCATGTGCAAGTGATTTAATTATAAATTCTCTTATTTTTTTATTTTCTTTTTTATCTAAATCAATTAAATTTTCATCAAGCATTTCAGATCTTAAATATGTCTTGCTTTTTTTAATTGACTGTTTTTTTGGCTTTATAATTTTATTTCTAATTTTAGACCATTTATTAATAAATAGTAAGATAGACTCAAGACATGATGTAAAATATATCTCTTTTCCTGAAACTGGAAATTTATAATTAAATTTTTTTTGACAATAAAGTGGGCCAGCATCTAATTCTTTGGTCATTTTATGTAATGTTGTACCAGCAGGAAAGTTTTTTATAACAGTCCATAAGGAAGAGTCTCTACCTTTACCGTAAGGTAAATAACTAGGATGAATATTAAGATTATTTTTAAATTTTTTTAAAAAATTATCTGAAAATACACAATGACCCCATATATTTAGTAGCCAATCATATTCATTATTTTTGATATTTTTAAAAATAAATGGTATTTTTTCTTTTCTTAAATAATTAAGATTATTTTTTTTTAAATAAAGTATAATTTTTTTATCATTATCAGTAACAACAAATAAATAAGTGTCATAATAGAATTCCTTTATTAGAAATTCTATACATTTTATAGCAACGTTTACATCTTCACCTCTATTTGCACCTAAAAAAATAAGAAATTTTTTTGAATTATTAATATTTAAAATTTCATTATACATAATTCTATTTTTTAATATTTTTATAGTTGAATTTTTTAAAGGTTTATTTTTTTGTAATAATTTTTTATTTAGCTCTAAATTTTCAAGCCATTTTATATTAATAGAACTATCATCTCTTTTGAGAGATTGTGATAAAAAAGCTTTTTTTAATTCCTTAATTCCATAATCAATATTATATTTTGCTTTGAAGCCAATTTTTTTTATTTTTTTAAATGAAACATAATAAGATCTATCATCTTTTTTTCCATACCAAATTATATTTTTTTTTATATTAGTTAATTTAAATATTTTGTTTGCAAGTGATAATAAATTAATATTATTTTCTTCATCTCCAATATTAAATATTTGATTATTATAATTATGATTTTTATTATTAATAAAAAAAATAAATGCTCTTGCAACATCTCTAACATGAACAAATGGTCTTCTTTGTTTACCATCTCTTAATAAGGTTAATTTTTTTTTCTCAAGTGCATCAAAAACTAAAGCATTAATAATAACATCAAATCTTGTTCTTTTTGAAACACCAAATACTGTTGGAAGCCTTAGAATTGTTATAGAAAAATTTTTATCACCCTGATTAAGTGCGAATTTTTCTAATTCAGCCTGCGCTTTAGCATAAGTAGATTTTGGATCTAATTTACTATTTTCATCAAGTAAATTATTTTTCTTATTAAATCCATAAACACTACAAGATGAAGGATATAAAAATTTTTTAACTCCAAATTTTTTTGCAATCAAAATATTTCTTTTTCTTGTAAAATAATCTATTTCCCATGTTAATTTATCAAAAAATTTATTACCAATAGGTGCAATTGAAACATTAGTGAGGTCAATTACTATATCTTTATCTTTATATATTTGAGGATTTATTTTTCTAACATCATCTTTTATGACTTTTAAATTTTTATTTTTAATTAATTGTTCTTTATTTTTATAGAAAAATCTATCTACTATTGTAACTTTGAAATTTTTTCTTATTAGTTCTTCAGTTAGAACTTGACCAACATAACCCCCGCCTGCGTTTATTAATACCTTATTCAAAATAATTTACTGAGGAACATCAATTTCTTGATTTTTATGAAAACCTCTTTGTGATCTTTGAACTGGCACATCACAAGTGCTACAAGGTTTGATATCATTTATCTTCCCTTCATCCATCAATTTTCTAGAATTCACGAAATAATTTGAATTAAATATTTCTATTGGATCTTGAAATAGAACATTGCCAATCCCTCCAAAAAATGTAGCATTTATGTCTATACAACAAAATTTAACATTACCATGTGCATCTAGACATAATCTATCATAAATATATTCACATCTAACATCTTTTTCTATAATCTTTGGAGAACCATCAGCATTAGGATAGTCATGATCAGACCAATTATGCTCTGGAAAATATAAAATCATATCGCCCTTATCAAAATTTAATTTTTCTTTCCAATATTCTACATATGAATCCCATTCATGCTTATTATCTTCATTAATAATCATTCTGATCATTACTTTAGATTTATAATCTCCCTCATCTCTAACTTTAATGTGACTTAATGTATTTTCAAGTACTTCTTCATAAATTAAATCCCTTCTAACTTTCTCAAAAATTTTTTTGTTCATACTATCAATTCCAATAATAATTTCATTGCAACCAGCTTCTAAAATTTTAGTTGATACAGTTGGTTTAAGTAGAGAGGCATTAGAAGGAAAAGATACATGTTCAACTTTTTTAGACTTTAAGTATTCTATTTTTTTATTTAATCGAACATCAACAAGCACTTCACCTAGGCCCACTAAATTGACATGTTTGATTTTTTCTATTGAAGATCCAAAACTATCAACTATAGCTTTAAATTTATCAAAATTCATTACTGATTTATTATACTTTGTCTGATCTATAGAACACATAGGACATGAAGCTGTACACACTCCTCTTGCAATTTCTATTTCTAATTTTGAAGGATATTCCATTAAAATTTAACTACTTTATTATTTATTGTTATATTTTTAATAATATTATTCCACTTTTCAAGTGTTTCATACCAATCAAGAGTAATAGTATTATCATTTAAGTCGATTTTACCTATATTTAGACATTTAATAATTTCTTTAACTCCATCAAAGGGAGAATAATTAGTTTTATATCCTATATTTTTTATTTTTTCAAAAGAAACAAAATAGGATCTATGATCATTAGAACCATACCAAGTAATATCAAGCTTATTTTTGAAGTGTTTATTTATTATATCTGCAAGATCTTTAATCATATAGTTGTTATTTTTTCCTCCTACATTGAATACCTGCCTATTAACTATATCATTTTTAGAATTCAGAATATGATGCATAGCTCTAATTGCATCTTTAATATGAAGAGTAGGTCTACGTTGTGTGCCGTCTTTCATTAATAAAATTTTATTGTTTTTCCAAGCCTCATAGGTCATTCTATTAACAACAAGATCAAATCTCATTTTTGGGCTATAGCCATATACGGTTCCTTGTCTTAAAATTGTAACACAAAAATTTTTTGAAGCTAATTTTAATATATCTTTTTCAGCATAAGAATTAGCTTTAGAGTAATTAGTAAGTGGTTTTAATTTAAAATTTTCAGTTGCTATTTCAGTTTTTTTAATTTTACCATAATTACTACAGGATGATGGTAGAATATATTTTTTAATTTTATTTTTTTTTGCTAACTTTGCATTTCTAACTCTAGCCAAATGATTAATATCAAAAGTTTCTTTTTTATAACGTTCGCCTGTAACGTCATTAGAAATAGCTGCTAAATCAATCATATAATCTGCATTTTTAAAATGTTTGTCCTTTAATAGCCTAATGTCATTATTAATTATTTCCAGATTTTTGTTTTTAATGTTTAGAAATCCGAAAAAATATCTATCAATTGCCCTAACTTTAAATCCTTTTTTTAATAGATATGGAGTTAACATAGAGCCAATATATCCTCCAGCACCAGTTACAATAATTCTTTTAGCCATTTTTTAAGATATCTTTAATAATAGATGAATAATAATATAATTGATTTTCTTTTAAGTTTAAAGCTGATGGAAGAGTTAATCCTCTTGAAAAGATATCATATGAGTTTTTGTTTCCATTTTTCGATTTACTATAATAAAATGGTTTCATTGATCCTATAGGTGCGAAAAAAGGTCTTACTGGCAATCCTTTGTTATTAATTCTACTCATAAGTTTTTTTGCATTTATTTTATATCTTTTACCAATTACCATAGTTGTTGCCCAACATCCGTTATATAAATTTTTATTATCTTTATTAAATTGAATATCTTTCATATCTGAAAAAAAATTTTTATATTTAGCAAAAATCCATCTTTTTTTATCTATTATTGGCTTTAGCCTATTTAGTTGAGCTAAACCCAGAGAAGCTTGAAGATTAAATGGCATAAATTTAAACCCAAGTTCATCTATTAAATAAGATTGTTTTTTGTTACGGCCTTGATCTCTTAGGAATTTACATCTTTCATAAAATTGCTTATTATCAGTTACTATCATACCTCCTTCCCCAGTTGTTAAGGTTTTAGTTCTGTGAAAACTAAATGCAGAAGCAATGCCAAATGAGCCTGCTTTTTTTCCCTTATATATAGAACCTAAAGCTTCTGCAGAGTCTTCAATCAAATATATTTTATTTTGTTTACAAATTTTGATAATTTTTTCCATATTAGGAAGATTTCCATATACATCTGATACAATTACAGCTTTTGTTTTTTTATTTATTCTTTTAATTAAAGAATTTTCATCCATGCACCAATTATCATAACTTATATCTGCAAAAATATTTTGTGCACCAACATATTTTACTGCTGCTGCTGATGCAACCCATGTACATTCTTGATTAATAACATTATCACCTTTGCTTATCCCCAAAGAATGTAATATTAAATGAAGAGCAACTGTACAATTTGGAGTCATTAAGCCATATTTTCTATTATGATATTTAGCAAAATCTTTTTCAAATTTTTCAACATAATAATATTTATTTCTACCATACCAGCCGTTTTTAACAGCATCTAATACATAATTAATTTCAGTCTTACTTATAGAGGGTCCAGACATTTCAAGATTTTGAATATCTTTTTTTGATATATTGAATTTTTTCATATGCCTTTTAAATTTTTAAGTGTTAATTTAATATCACTGTCTAACTTACTTAAGAATTTAAATCTAGTACTTTGGAATTTTTTATTTGAAACTTCATAAGATAACTGATTCATTATTGGATGATTTACAAATTTAATTTTTATTTTATTATTATATTTTTTAATCGAATTCACTATTTGTTTAACAGTTAAGTTTAAAGAAACTATATTATAAATATGATTCGGACGTACTCTATTATTAATAATATGATTTATCGCTCTATTAAAATCAGATAAAGATAAATATGGTCTTTTTTGATTAAAAGCTGTCTTCCATACTGTTAGAGGGAGGTTTTGTGCAGATTGAAAAATAAATTTATTTACCGCAGTATGAAATCTTATTCCTGGTGAAAAACCATATATGGTTCCAAGTCTTAGAATATAATAATTTTTTTTATTAAGTTTTTTTTGAATAATTTTTTCTTCTATTAATTTTATATTAGCATAAGGTGATTGGGGTCTCAATTCTGAAATATCACAATATTCATCAACTAAATCTGATTGAGGTCCATACACACTTGTTGATGAAGCAAATATTAATTTTGCTTTTGTTTTATTACAATAATTAATTATTTTTTTTGTTGCAGCAAGATTATTTGTATAAAATTCATTTTCATATTCTTTACTTTGTGCCGCATCAGTTTTGGCAGCCAAATGTATTATAAAATCAGTTTTAGGGATTTGACTTACTGAAACTTTTTTTAAGTCTATATTTAAAAATTTATATGAACAATTTTTAGGCAAATTAAATAATGAACAATATCTATTCGAACTCATGTTATCTAATAGATAAATCATTTTGATCTTTTTATTCTTTCCCATATGTCTCAATAAACTTGAACCTATATGTCCTAATGCACCAGTAATAAGTATTTTCATTTGTAAAACAAAGTTGTAAAAGAATTTATGATTAATAAAATTGATAAAGTAAAAATTTTCGATTTGCAAATAATTAGTTCAAAAGGTTCAAAAATAAATGTTTTTGAAAATCTTAATGAGCTATTTATAATTAAAAGAACCTTTACTGTAGAAATGAGTAATTTTGAACTTAACGAAAGAGGCAGACATGCTCATAAAATTGATCACCAAATAGTTACTTGTCCTTTTGGGTCTATTGAATTTGAGGTAAATGATGGTGAAAACAAAAAAACAATTATAATTAACAATCCGTCAAAAGCTGTTTACGTTCCAAATCAAATATGGACTGAAACAAACTATTTAAAAAAAAATTCTGTTGTAACATGCTACTGTTCAGAAAATTACAATGAAGATAGTTATATAAGAGATTATAATGAATTTTTAGCTTATAGGCAGAATTTAAAACTTATTAATTAAATTTATTATTTTATTTATATCTCTTTTTTTAAGACCTGGATAAATTGGTAAAGATGTAACTTCTTTTGAAATTTTTTCTGTTATTGGAAGTGAAAATTTAGGTTTAATAAAAACTTTTTGTTTATGAACTGGTAATTTATAATGTATTCCTGCTAAAATTTTATTTGAATTCAAATAACTAATCAATTTACTTCTTTGCTTACATCTAACTACAAACAAATGATAAGCATGAAAAGAAAAGTTATTTTTCTTAGGTAGATTAATTTTATCATTTTTAATTTTATTTAAATATAAGTTAGCTATATTATTTCTTTCTTTATTATCATTGTCTAAATATTTTAATTTTATATTTAAAATACCGGCTTGAAGCTCATCCAATCTGGAATTTATACCTATAAATTTTGCATTTCTATTTTTATCCCAACCATACTCTCTAAGTGCTTTAACTTTTTCATAAATTTTCTTATTATTAGTTGATAGAATACCTCCATCACCTATTGCTGATAAATTTTTAGTGGGAAAAAAACTAAAACATCCAATGTCACCAATCGATCCTAATTTTTTATTTTTATATTGTCCTCCTGCTGATTGGGAACAATCTTCTATTACATATAATTTATATTTTTTTGCAATTTTAAGAAGATGATCCATGTCACAACTTTGGCCATATAAATGAACTACAACTATGGCCTTTGTTTTTTTAGTAATTGCTTTTGAAATTAAATTAATATCAATATTGTAATCTGATTCTTTAACATCAATAAATACTGGTAAAGCCCCAGTATTTGCAATTCCGATAGCAGTACCAGTAGCTGTATGAGAAACTGTTATCACTTCATCATTAATACCTACATTTAGAGATTTAAGAGCTAAAAATATTGAGTCTGTGGCATTTCCTACTCCCACTGAATATTTAACATTTATATAATTAGAAAAGTTTTTTTCAAATTTAATTAATTCCTCGCTCCTAGAATAAATTCCTTTATTTAAGACTTTTTTAATTTTTTTTAAAATTTCCTTTTCATATAGTTTGTATATACTTTTTGGATAATTAAAAAAAATCATTTTGAAAAAATTTTAAAATCAGGGGTATGGGTAATCCATTTTCCTTTTTTTGAAAAATTATCACTTTCTTTAAGGAATATTTCATTTGAATGATTCCAAGCTCCTAAGAAACAATAGTCAGGTAAATTTTTATTAAAATGTTCGTAGTCAAAAATTGGTATATGCATTCCTGGGCTAAATTTATTCTGTTTCGTAGGTGTGGTATCTGTAATAAAATTTATTAGATCTCTATTAATATTACAATAGTTAAATATTGTAGTAGTTTTAGATGTTGCTCCGTAGGATACTATTTTTGAATTTTCTGATAATTTACTCAAATTATCAAAAAGATTTTTTTTAGAATTTTCACAATTAACTTTAAAAGCTTCATAGACTTTATAGTCATAAAGTTTATATTCTTTTTCAATCATTTCTTGTTTAATAACTCTCTCACTCTTGTTTTTTTTATTTTTTTTTGAAATATAATATCTAAGTGAACCGCCGGCAGTATTAAGTTTTTCTATATCAAATACCTCTAAATCATATTTTTTGCATATGTTAGAAATAGATGTTAAAGAAAAGATAAAAACATGTTCATCATAAACTTGGTCATATGAAACTTTATTAAAAACATCTATTAAATATGGATCTTCAGTTACATATATACCATCATCATCTAATAGATTTTTGACACCCTTAAAGACTGAATTGATATCAGGTATATGTGCAAGAGTGTTTGCAGACAAAAAACATTTTACTTTTCCATATTTATCTAAAATTTCATTTGAAAGTTCAAAATTAAAGAATTTATTAATCATGTTAACGCCTAAATCTTTTGCATAATCTGAAACGTTTTTAGATGGGTCTACCCCTATACAATTATATTTTAAATCATTTAAATATCTTACCATTCCTCCATCGTTATTTCCAATTTCTATAATTAAATCTTGCTTAGTTAAGTTAAAATTTTTAATTAAACTGTCAGATAGGTCTTTAAAGTGTTTTTGCATATAATTAGAAGTATTTGCAAAAAATGCATAATTTTCATGAAATAATAATTTTGGGTTTGGCTGATAAAATAATTGAAAAAGTGAACAGTTTGGACAGTAAGTGGGCGCTAATTCAAAAAAATACTCATCTTTGAATTGTTTTTCATAAAGAAAAGCATTTGCAATTGGCATTTTACCAAAAGAAATAAACTTATTTGTTTCATTTTCACAAAATCTACACTTCATACTCATAAAATCATTAAATCTTTATAATTAGTAAATTTTATATCATTTATTTGACTATATTTTTTATCCTTATCACTTATAATAGGTTTTTTACAAGGCCATTTTATATTTAAACTAGGATCATTCCAAATGACTCCTAATTCATTTCCAGGTTTATAAGTTTTTGTTATCTTATATATTAGGTGATTGATTTTTTCTAAACTATAAAAACCACATCCTACGCCTGGAGGAGTATAAATTTGTTCATGAAACTTTGAATTTAAAATAAACGACTTATGCTTCAAAAATGATTTTGATTTAGGTCTAAAGTCAACCACAACAAGAAACAATTTTCCTGTAACTAGATAAAATAATTGACCTTGAGGGTTTTTATATTGAAAATGAATACCTCTTAAAATATTTTTTTTTGAGAATGAGTGATCATCTTGAACAAATTTTTGGTTAAGTATATGATTATATTTATCAAAATTATAACTTTCAAAAAAATAACCTCTTCTATCTTTATAAATTTTTGGCTTAAATTTAATTAAGCCTTCAATATTAAATTTAGTAACTTTCATTAATATATAATAATTTTTTTAAATTATGTGAATATTCAGTATTAGAATAATTTTTTATTGCCCTCAAGTAATCATTTTTATTTATTAATTTTTTTTTATAAGCAATATGCTCTAAATAACCAAAAAATAAATTATTTTTAGCATAATAAGAAATTAATTTAGATATTTCTGCAATCCTTTCAAAGGTACCAGCATCATACCAAGATATTGAATTAGGTAAATTAATAATTTTGATATCATTATTTTGAATTAAAAGATTATTTAATTCAGTAATTTCGTATTCATTTCTATTCGATTTCTTTAAAAACTTTAAATATTTAAATATATTATTATTATAGAAATAAAGACCGCATACTGCTCTGTTAGAAATATATCTTTTTGGTTTTTCAAATATTTTTTTTGGTTTATTGTTTAAATATTTAATTATACCATAATCTTTGGGATTTTTAGTTTTTTTAGAAAAAATAAAGTTATTTGTAAAATCTTGATTAATTTTATCAAAAATATTATTTAATTTTTTTCCAAAAAGAATGTGATCTCCTAAATTTATATAGACCTTATCTTTTCCAATAAATTTTTTTCCAATAACCAAAGCTTGTGGAATTCCATCGGGTTTTTTTTGAGTTTTATAAGATATTTTAATTCCAAATTTTGAACCATTTCCTAAAAGTTTCTTATAATTATCTAAATCATTTGGTTTTGTTATAATTAAAATATTAAAAACATTTAAATTTAAAAAATTAGATAGTGGGTAATATATCATAGGTTTATCGTAAACTGGTAATAAATGCTTACTAATTCCAAGAGTGATAGGATACAATCTTGAACCTAGTCCTCCTGCTAAAATTATGCCTTTATTAACTTTCATTATTTAACCAAAAATTAAGCAATTGATTTTATTAATTTTGATAAATCATTAACAACATTATCATTATAATTGCAAAAATAATTCATAAAATAATTTTTTGCTTTTTGCACTTTATTTGAATTCCACCATTTATATGGATTTTTATATATTTCGTTTATTTTTTTTGCACATTCTTCCTCAGAATAATACAAAATACCAGCTTCATGCAAAACATCAAAATATTTTTTTGCACTTTTCCTATTTGTAAAATAATTTTTATCCCAAATTAAAATAGTTGGATGATTTATTACAAAAGATTGTTTAAATGTTGTAAAATCTATAAAGACAACCAACAGTTTAGAATTAAATAATAATCTATAAAAATGAGACTCTTTTTCTCTTGTGCTAATTTTAATATCTTTAAAATCTTTTTTTATTTTTTCTATTTCACCAAAACCATACTGATTGTGAAATCTTAAAATAGTATTTTGAAATATACTTTTGTTTAAATTTGATATTAATTTTTTTGTCATTTTAATTTGAATTTTATTATAAAAAGGTAATTGCCCAACCTGCATAGATAAAAAGAATCTTCTATAACTTCCTTGAATTAGAAGTACATTTCCATCTTTATTGTAGTTATATTTTTTAATCCAAAATAATTTTGTAAAATGAAAAGGAATAAAATTTTTTAGTTCTGATTTCCATCCCCACGTTAAAAAAAAATCACACATTCTAGAATTAATTAATTCATTTTCCATAGTATGATCTCTACAGCCTCCATCTCCTCCTTCTTGACAAACAAGAATTTTTGATTTTTTTTCCTTAAGTATGGAAGACATAAATCTAATTTCCGTTGCATATTCATTTGGACTTCTTAAGCCTACAATTTTAGGAATTCTTTTAGGAATTTTTTTTATATAATAACTATAAAATTTATTAAAGTTTTCTAAATATTCTTGTGGTAAAAATATTTCTATTTGTTTTAATAATATATTTTCAAACTCATTTTCTAAATAATCATCACCTTCGTTAAATCTTCTATTATTGATTGTTAATTTATGATTTAGATTTGGAGGAGAGTAATCTTCATAATTAATATAAAATATATCACCTATAGATTTTGATAATTTTTTATTTAAATGACCAAAAGGAATATTTATATTAAAAAAAATATTATTTCTTGAAGCAATTATTTTGATAATTTTATAATAATAATATCTTATTAGGCTTTTAATATTTATTTGAATTTTAATTTTTTTTCTTTTTGTTAAATTTAATTTTTTTAAATCCATAATATCATTATTTACTTCATTAATTTTAATATTTTTATTTAATTTAATACTTCTTATTATCTCACTAAAAATTATGTGATTAAAATGATCATTTTGATTTAAATTATAAAATTCTAAATAATTATAAGTGGAATAAGTGTTTTTAAATATAGTTATCTCCTTTATATCATAATTACTAAAAACTTTTTTTAAAGAACTATATCTATCAAACAATATTGAAATAAAATTCCATAACCAATCACCGATTAATATCTCCCAAAAAATTAAATCTTTATTTAAATTTAATTTTTTATTTAATTTCCTAGATAAAATTAAAATAAATTTTTTGTAAGTTATGTATAAGTACTTATTGGTATTTTTTGCATCATTTATACTTGTTAAATTATATGAGGCTATTAAGTGGTCTTTATTTAATAAATCTCTTGAATTGCACCATTCACCCAATAAAATTATTTTTTTTTTTGTTAATATATTTTTATCTTCGTTGGTTAACACCAGATACATTTTAGGCTAAACCCTTCCATGTATTTCCATTTTGTGTATAATGGTGTTCAACTACTAATGTATTATCATATAAATACTTTTTTCCTTTATTAATATATGTATTTGCCCAATACCTATCTTCTTTACCAACAAGATTTTCATTAAAGGGAATTCTTTTTAAAATATTTTTTTTATAAATTGCAAAAGCATTATGGATAAAATACCTTTTTTCTAAATTAGAATACATATTAATAATTTTTTTATCTACAAAGTGACTCCATACATATCTCTTACTCATTCTTTTTCCATAATATACTGGAATTTGATTTCCAAAAATACAATCATAGGTTTTTAAATTAGACAATAAATTATCAAATTTAAATTTTTTAATAACGCAATGACTTGAAATAACCATTATAATATTATTAGAGGCTATTTTAACTCCTTCATTAAGGCTATATCCAGGACTATAATTATTAATTTTCTTAATTTTAATATTTGTGTATGATTTTTTTGCCAAATTTTTTAAACTTTTATCTCTTACAAAATGTTTGACAATATCAATAGATGAGTCAGACGAATTATTATCTAAAACAATTATTTCTGGCTGATCTAAATGATCCAATATTGATTGAATACAATGACCTATCCATCTTTCTTCATCTCTGCATCTAAGTAAAACAGTTATTGAATTATTTTTTTTACTCAATTTATTTAAAATGTTTTTTATATTTATTACAAAAATTAATAATTTCTTTTAATTTTTCTAGAGTTATTGCCTGATCAGGGTCACTTATTGATTTCTCGGGATTTGGATGAGCTTCAATTATTAATCCATCAGCTCCAGCTGATACAGCAGTTTTAGAAATTGTAGGAACAAAATTTCTATAACCAGTTGAGTGACTAGGATCATATATAATTGGTATATTTGTTAATTCTTTTAAAGCCGGTATCATCATAATATCTGGAGCCCATCTAATTGAAGGAAAAACGTGCCTGTAAGATGGCATGCCTACTACTCCTCTCAAACATATTGCTAATTTATTATTTCCTTTAGATAAAATTCTTTCTGAGGCGCCTAAAATTTCATCAATCGTAGCCCATGTTCCTCTTTTTAAAAGTATTGGTTTATTTAAACTTCCTAAAAAATCTAACAATGTATAGTTTTGAAAGTTTCTTGTACCAACCTGAATAATGTCAATTGCTTCATCAGCAAGATTGTCGTACTGATTTTGGTCCATAATTTCTGAAACTATTGGTAAATTAGTTATTTTTTTAACTTCTAGTAAATATCTTAGGCCATCTTTTTTTAAACCTTCTTGCCAGCCATTTATTTTTTTTCGAACTGGAAAAGTTGCAGGTTTGTATGCTCCAGCTCGTATAGCATTAACACCTGCATTTTTTAATTTTTTTGCAAAATTAATTATCATTTTTTCAGACTCTATTGAACATGGTCCAGCTATAATATAAGGTTTCTTAAATTTAAAAAAATTATTCTTTTTATTAATTGACAAAATAAGTTTTTTTGATTTTTTTAATTCTCGTATGTAATTGTTCATATTTTTACAATATTTATTAATCTTTTTTTATTAAGAAACCTATTAAGGTTATTTAAAAATAAATCAATTTCGTATTTCCAATATTTTTGATTAATATTTCCTATATGAGGTGTCAAAACAACGTTTTTCAATTTTAATAATTTCGAATTTGTTGAAAGTGGTTCTTTTTCAAAAACGTCTAATCCAGCACCTAATATTAAATTATTCTCTAGTGCAGTTATTAAATCACTTTCTACAACAGTCTGACCTCTGCCTAAAGATATAAAATATGAATTTTTTTTCATTTTTTTGAAAAAATTGATATCAATAAATTTTGATGTATCTTTACTTAAAGGTAATAGATTTATTACAAAATCCATTTTATTAATTGATTTTAAAACGCTATGTGAGTGACAATATTTTATATTTTTAAAATTAATTTTTTTATTTTTTTTAACCATTGCATAAATATTGGCATCCATTACTTTTAGTACTTTAGCAATTAATTTTCCAACTTTGCCAAAACCCATTATTAGAATATTTTTATTTCTAAGATCATCAATAAAATCATAATATTTATCAATTTCTTTTCTATTTAATTTTTTTATATTTTTTAAATTATTTGCAAAATGTAAACCTCTTGAAAAAGAAAATATATGAGCAAGACCAAGTGATGCCAATGAATGAATGAAGCCCTTAGGACTGTTTGTTATAATAATTTTTTTTTGTTTTATGATACTTAATTGAGCTCTATTAGTTCCAGCTGATGAAAAGTGTATCCACCTTAAGTTTGGCATTAATTTTAACTTTTCCTTTGTTACTAGATCTCCAAAATAAATCAAAACATTTTTATTTATTTTTTTTACTGAATAAATTAATTTAATGTTTTTATTTTTAGATTTAATTTTCTTTTTACACCAATTAGGCAAGTTATTTATTTTAGTCCTATTATTTAAATCACAATATATTTCAATCATATTTGATAATTAGACATTTTCTTTATTTTATATTTTTGCTTTATACTTTTAGATATATAAACTCCTAATCCTGGTTCATTAGGTGGGTATATAAAATCGTCTATTATTTTTAAATTTTCTTTTGTTATTTCTTTATCAATATTTAAATGCATCATTGGATATTCAAGAAATTTTACATTGTTAGCAAAACAAAAATGTAAATTTGACAAGAAAGCTATTCTACTACCCCATACATGAATAGCAATTTTTTTATTATTAAATATATTAATTATATTTTTTAAAATATCATAGCCTCCTACATTTGTAACATCTGGTTGAATATATTCTACACAATTAAATTGTTTATAAATTTTAAAATCTAATAAATTATTAAGAGCTTCACCACCTGCAATTGGGTATTTTTTATTTAATTTTTCATATCCTTTATAATCATTTGGCATTAAAGGTTCCTCAATCCATGTTGGTTTAAATTTAATTATCTGTTTTATTTTTTTATTTGCTGTAATATAGTCCCAAGAAGGATGAATCGTACCCATAATTGCATCCAACATTAAATTTTTATTTTCAAGTATTGATCTTGCTTCTTCAACTCTTTTTAAGTCTTGTGTCCATTTCTGAAAACCTATTCGCATTTTATATGAATTAAAGCCTAAATCTAATATATTACTAATATCTTTATTAATTTCTTTTGGAGAAAAAGTGGATGATCCGTTACTGGCATATAGTCTAACTTTTTCATTACTTTTTTTGTTTAATAATTTAAATAGTGGAACTTCCCTATATTGAGATAATGCATCGTATAAAGCTACATTTACTGCACTGTAAATAGATGGTATTATTCCATTTCTAGATATAAAAGGTTTTGATAAAATATTATCATTTATTTTTTCTATATCTTTAATATTTTCTAATTTATGATTAACAATATTAATTTTTAAAAAATCAATTATTGGTTTAATTAATTCACCTGCATAAACTCCAGAATATGTTTCTCCATATCCATTAATATTTTTATTTGTAGTTATTTCTACAATTCCAACATTTTTTAAACTTTTATTATTTAAATAGCCAAGATATGATTTGTTTCCAAACCCTGATGAAAGAGAATAGCCATGAATATTAATTATTTTCAATTGATAATTCTCTTTTAAACGATTCTAAAACAAATTTTAATCTCTTAATCCTTGCTTCAATAGTACTGCCTCCAATATGAGGTGTAATAAATAATTTGTTTTGTTTTTGTAAAGTTATAAGTTCTTTTTTTAGTATTTTTGGATATTTATTAGGAAATAAGTTCTCATTATTAATTACATCTATTCCTGCAGCAGCAATTTTATTATTTTTAAGATTGTTTATAAGTGCTTTAATATTAATAACATTTCCTCTTGATGTATTTATTAAAATTGCATTTTTTTTCATCTGCTTGAATTCATTTTCGGAAAGTAAATTATTATTATCTTCATCACCTGATACATTAACTGAAATAATATCTGAATTATTTAAGAGATTAACCAAACTATTTACTTGAGTAATATCTGGATCATTTATTATTTTATTTGGGTCATATGAAATTATTTTTAAACCAAATGGTTTACAAAATTTTGCTAATATAGAGCCTACAGCACCCATTCCAATAATACCTATGATTTTATTATTTAATTCAAAACCAATAAATTTGTTAGGTTCCCATTTTAGTTTTCTAACTGATTGAATAGATGGAAAAAAATTCCTTGAAATATTTAAAATATGCATAAATGTAAGTTCAGCTGGAGAAAAGATTTTTTTCGTATCATTATGAGATTTTTTTAATGAAAATATTTTAATTTTATTTTTATTTAAAAATTTTAAATCTAAATGATCAATGCCAACAGATGGTGTTATTATATATTTAATTTTTAATTTTTTAAAATTCTTAAATAAACCTTTATCAATTTTAATATTTGTAGAACAAAGCAAGACATCATAATTATTTATAACTTTTTTTAAATTAGCTCTAGAAATATTATTTATTACCTTTACTTCACCTAAACTATTAATGTTATCCAAAATTTGATCTAAATCATTAATTTTTGAAGTCACTAAAATTTTAAGTTTTTTTGACTTAATAAAAATATCCTTTATGTTTAATTTACGCTTCTTCATCATTGCCCTTGCAGTAAATAAATCTTTCGGTTCATCTAAATTACAGACTCTTTCATCAGGCAATATATATGGGAGGCTAATTTTTCCCCTTCTATTAATTTTATCAATTAAGACATGTCTTTTCATAGCATATACTGATCCACTTCTAATATACGCAGGTGGCTTGAGATCCTGCCTCAATGACTCAAGTTTTTCATTTGTTCCTGGCCAATCTTGAATTTCTCCTTTTAAAATTTGTTTTATTCTATCTGGATGTCCATCCCAAACTCTATTAACTGCAACAACAGTGTCAGCTTTTTTATTTTTATGAAGAATTTCTATACATGCATCTAAATCATCAACAATTTTAAAAGGGTTTGAATTCATAAAATCGACTATATAGTCATATTTTTTACCTGAATATTTTTCATACTTTAAGGCTGTCCATCTTGATGCATCAGCTGCAGTAGAGTTTTTTTTAGCATATTTTGGATCTCTTAAAAATGGTACGTGTAATCCAGCCTCTTTAGCTAAATCAGCATATTTTTGACTATCAGTAGAAAAACATATATCATCAGCATACTTACTTTTTAGAGCTTCAGTAACTGAATACCATAGTACAGGTTTTCCTTCTAAATCAGCAATATTTTTATCTTTAATTCCAGTGGATCCAGCTCTAGCAAGAATGTTTACTAGAATTTTCTTATTTCCAATCACATTAGATTATTATCATTAATAATTTAAAATGTCAGTTTTTAATTATAACAATTAGAATATTCTATATTTTTTTAATCTTATGATCAACTTTAGGATTTATAATAGCATCTTTATTTAAATTGAATGGATAACTACCAGAAGATTTATCAAATGTTTCAATATCTTTTATATTAAAAGATATTGCTCCAATTGATTTTGTTGGGTAACTAACTTGATATGAATCATGATAACTTCCAGGGGGAATAAATATTATTATATTAATATCAATTATCCCTATTTTAAAAATATTTTTTGGAATAATACAAGTCGATTTGTAATCACCTAAATCATAATTTTTTTGCTTTCCCCATTCACCATTAATATAATCATCAAATGTTTGAAATATTAATTTATCATTGCAATAAAACTCTAATAAACAAGATATTTGAAATCCTTTTTTGAGTACAGTAAAATTGGTTTCAATTATAACTTCTTCATTGCATAAAAAATCTTCAATAATAATATTGTTTGAATTTTTTGTTTCAATTGAATTAAGTCTAACAATATTTCCACCTGGATTTAATTCTGACTTTTCCCAAGTAATTTTTTTAAATTTTTTTCTTATATCATTTTTTTCATTTAAATATTTTTCAATCATATTTTTTGTTGGACCTTTATCAATAACACGACCTTTGTCTAATATTATCACAGAGGTGCATAATTTTTCTACTGCATCCATGTTATGACTAACAAATAACACCGTTCTTTTTTTATTTTTACTTACACTCTCAATTTTATTTAATGCTTTTTTTTGAAAATTTGCATCACCTACAGCTAAAACTTCGTCAACAATCAATATGTCAGGTTCAAGAAACGCAGCAACAGCAAAGCCTAATCTTACAAACATTCCTGAAGAATATCTTTTTACTGGGGTATCTATGAATTGTTCTAGACCAGCAAAATCTATAATATCATCAACTTTTTTATTAATTTCTTTAATGCTTAATCCATTCATAGTTGCATTCAAATAAATATTTTCTCTACCAGTAAGTTCAGTATGAAAACCAGTTCCGACCTCTAAAAGACTTGCAATTCTTCCTTTGATTTTAATTATTCCTTCAGTAGGTCCAGTTATTTTCGATAAAATCTTGAGAATGGTTGACTTACCAGCACCATTAGCGCCTATAATACCTATTATCTCACCTTCAAAAATATCAAGATTAATTGATTTAAGCGCTAGAAAACTTTTTTTATCAAACGAAGAAATATCACTTTTGCCTATTATACTATTAGGATCTTCTTTGTTTCTAATTCTTGCCCATAAAGATTGTAAATCTCTATAAAGTGTCCCTCTTCCTATCGTTCCTAATTTATATTCTTTAGTTAAATTGTTTACTTCAATGACTTTTCTCATATTAGACGGTATCCATAAAATTTTTCTCAACTCTGTTAAAAGCAAAAAAGCCAAATATAAAAACTAAAATCGTAACTAATAAACCTATAATTATATCATTAGAAGTAATTGAGCTTTCTCCTAAAAAAATATATTTGAAGATTTCGACAGCTGATGTCATTGGATTTAAAGCAACAAATATTCTATAATTATCTGGAACCAAAGATAAAGGATATACTATAGGAGTTACATACATCCAAAGTTGAATTAAAAAACTCATAGCAAAAGTTAGGTCACGATATTTGGCAGTAATTGCTGATATTAACATTCCAAAACCTAAACTTGCAAATGCAACATAAAATAAAATTAAAGGCAAATATAAAACATTAAATGATAATGTAATATCAGAACCAGAATATATAAAATACATGAGAAAAAGTGTAAAAATAATGAATTGAATAGCAAATTGAAGTAAAGAAATAATTACATTTGCAATTGGAACTGTTAATCTGGGAAAATGAACTTTGCCAAACAAGCCTGCATTAGCAACAAATATATTTGATGTTAAATTTAAACAAGCTGCAAAGTAAGCCCATATAACATTTCCTGCCATATAAAATATAAATGGAGGTAATCCATCAGTTGGTAATTTTGCTAAATTTCCAAAAATTACTGTGAATACAAGTGTGTTTACAAGAGGTTGGACGATGTACCATAATGGGCCAAGAATTGTTTGTTTGTAAAAGGTAACAAAATCTCTTTTTACAAACATATAAATTAAATCTCTATATTTATATAAGTTAAAGAAAAAACTAATATCAAATAATGATCTTTTAGTATCTATGATAGTATCCCAATTATCTTTATTATTTTTCACTTTATATATTAGTTTGTTAATAACTTGTTCATTTGTAATAAAAAATTTTTTCTTGATATTGGATAACAAATACTATCTTGAATTTTATTTACCAAATATTTATCTATAAAAAAATAATTTTTTTTATCTTTAATTATTCTATTTATAATTTCAACTCCATCGTTAATATTATAAAAAAGTATTGAATTTTGTTGTAATTCATCGTTAATTTTTTTTCCAAAATCAGAGGATAAATTATAATCAAATTTATTTGAAAAAATAACACAATTCATTTGCATTGATAAGCATTCTGCAAATCCTGTACTTAACATATCAAATAGTACCAAATCAACTTTTTGAAATACCTCTATTGCTTTTTGATTAGAAACAGTAATTCTCTTTTTCTTTATATATTCAGAAAAGTAATTTATAAAATAATCATCTTTGTAAAAACCAGAGAAATTTTTATAAATTATATTTAATTTATCAAACTTTTTTAAAAGAATTTCAATTAATCTACATGTTTCTTTCTTGTATTTAAAATTTTCTTCAGGAGTAATTTCTTCTAAATTTGCCATATATTTTCTAGAGGGGCTTTCAGGAAAGAAAATTGTAAAAGTATTTTTATTATTTGAATAGGTTTTCTTTTTTAGTACATTTAAATATACACTGCCAATATTAAATATTTTAATATCTTTTGAATTACTTACATCGTTCCAAATATCAATATTTTTACGACCCCAAGAAATAAAATAATCCTCATGAGTATGTTGTTGAAGCCCTTTAAAGAAAGTGAATGAATTATTTTTATTTATATAAGGAACAAAATTATTGATACCATGGTCATGTCCAACAATTTTAATATTATGTTTTTTCAATAAAATAATAAATACCTTTATATTATCATTTGTAAAAATACCTGTGGTTATATGAAAATATTTAATTTT
>CACDMT010000014.1 GCA_902553945.1 uncultured Alphaproteobacteria bacterium
GACTCCTAAGATCGAAATTACAGTCATTAATAGAATATTTTTTTTATAATATTCTAAATCTTTAATGATTTGAGCATAAGTAAAAGGTAGTAAAATAAGTAATGCAAGTATCCAACGAAAAAAACTTAGTTTAAAAGGAGATAGGTCTGATAAAAATGCTATCTTTCCAGAAAAAAAATTTCCTGACCAAAAAAATGAAGAAGCTATTAATAGAACAATAGCTAAAACTAAGTTTCTTGACATTTACTTATCAACTAAAGTCATAAGTGAAGAAGTGTCAAGCCGATTACCTCCATTTTTTTGGACTTCTTCATAATATTTATCTACAATTTCTGTTACAGGTAATGAAGCTCCATTTTTTTTAGCTTCATTAAAACAAATAGATAAATCTTTACGCATCCAATCAACAGCAAAACCATAATCAAATTTACCATCTAGCATTGTTCTATATCTATTTTCCATTTGCCAAGACTGAGCAGCACCCTTTGAGATAACATTTAATACTTTTTCCATATCAACTTTTGCCTTTTTACCAAATGCCATTCCCTCTGATAATCCTTGCACTAGACCTGCAATACAAATTTGATTAATCATTTTAGCAATTTGTCCAGAGCCTGAAGGTCCAATTAACTCAATTGCTTTTCCATATGACTCCAAAACTGGCTTTACAACTTCAAAATCTTTTTTTTCACCACCGAGCATAATTGATAAAACACCATTTTCTGCTCCAGCTTGACCACCTGATACTGGTGCATCTAAAAAAGAAATATTCATTTCTTGAAGTTTTGTAAAATATGTTCTGGCTATTTCCGCAGATGCAGTCGTATGATCAACAATAGTTAATCCACCTTTTGCAGAAGAAAGAATGCCATTGTTTCCTTCCATTACTTCAATAATATCTTCATCACGACCAACACACATAAAAACAATTTCTGCATTTAAACAAGCTTCATTTGGAGTCTTCCCCATCTGACCACCATATTCTTCAACCCATTTTTTTGCTTTAGACTCAGTACGATTGAAAACAGTAACATTGTATTCATTTTTTTGTAGATGACCTGCCATCGGATATCCCATTACACCTAGACCAACAAATGATACATTTTTTATACTCATATTAAACTCCTAATTTATTTAAAATTTGTAAATTAAATTCTTTTGAATTCCCAACAATTAAATTGTTATTTTTTTTTGTAAAATTGTATGGCTGGCGATCAAAATCTATGTCTGAGCAACCTGCCTCTCTTACAAATAATATTCCCGGAATATGATCCCATGGAGATAGCTTTGATAAAATAGCAAAATTTCTTTGACCTAATCCTATATCTACATATTCATATCCTATACATCTATAAGATTTAACTTCGGCAAATTCATTTTTTAAATTTTTTATTTGATCCCAATATTTTTCAGCCCAATATTTATTACTAATTGATCCTATTGCTTCGCTTAAACTATTTACGCCATTTGTTTTTATTTTCTTATTGTTAATAAATGATCCTTCATTAAAAATTGCATGAGACATAACATTTGATAAAGGTTTATAGATCCAAGAATATAATATTTGTTCTTTTTTTGTTAAAGCAATCATTATAGCAAATTTATCTTTTCCTTTAACGAAGTTTGTTGTTCCATCTATTGGGTCTACAGTCCAACAATAATCATCTTCTTGATATGATTTTAATATATTATGATTAGTTGAATATTCTTCTTCACCAATAAAACCAGAAGAAGGGATTATCTTTAAAAGATTTTTTTTTAATTCTTTTTCAGCAGCAATATCAGCAGAGGTTACTAGATCAGATCCATTCTTATATCTTATATCATCTTCTTTAAGGTTTTGATATTTCGGTAAAATTATATTTTTACTGACATTAAAACAAACATCATGAATGTCTTCTTGTTTTATATTAACCATTCATACATGTGTTAGAGTACATTTCTGCAAGTTTCAAAGTAATATTTCCAATTTTTCCATTATTAATTTTCTTATTATCAATCTTTAGTATTGGAGTAATAAAACTTCCTGAACTAGTTAAAAAAACCTCGTCAGCATCTAATAATTGCCTATGAGTAAAACTTTTTTCGACTAGTTTAAGAGAAGTTTTTTTTATAATTTTTAAAATTGAAGTTCTTGTTACACCTTTTAAAATATCTGTATTTGCTGGATGAGTTATCAAATTATTTTTTTTGATTATCCATATATTAGATGATGTTCCCTCAGTAACTTTACCATTTTGCAATAAAATTGCTTCGTAAGCTTTCATTTTTTTTGCTTTGTTAGCAGCAATAATATTTGGAAGAAGATTAACTGTTTTAATATCTCTTCTTTTCCAGCGTAAATCTTCATGGGTTACTGTATTTACACCTTTAAAATTTTTACCTGGAAGATTAAATTTTTTATTTCGAGTATAGATTATCAAAGTTGGAATTAATTTATTCTCATATTTGTGTTCTCTGTATTGTACACCTCTAGTGACTTGCAAATAAATAATACCATTTAAAGTATTGTTTTTATTAATTAATTTTAGAAATATTTTTTTTAAATCTTTTTGATTAAATTTATATTTTATATTAAGCTCTTTAAGAGAATAGCGTAATCTTTTTAAATGAAAATCTAAGTCAATTAAGTTACCATTAAGTACTGCAATTACTTCATAAACACTGTCTGCAAACTGTAATCCTCGATCTTCAACATGAATTTTAGCATTTCTAAAATTAACAAGTTTATTATTTAAATAAGCAAAGTTTGGCATTTAGTTTAAATTTTAGATAAAAGTTTTTCTAATTTTTTTATACAATTTGTTTCTGCAAAAAATACTACATCATCATTTTCTTTAAATACAGTCTGACTATTTGGTATAATTACTTTTTTATCTCTTAAAATTGATGCAATTCTAATACCTTTTGGAAGATTTAATTCTTTTAAATTTTTGTTACATAGGGATGATTCAGGTTGAATATCTGCTTCAATAATTTCACCAAAACCATCACCAATAGAATAATCATTTCTAATTTTTACCCCTCTAACTTTTTCTAAAATTTTAGAAATTGTTATAATTTTTGGATCAATAGTAATATCAACACCAATATTATTTAATAGAGAAGAATAACTGCTGTTATTAATTAAAGTCATACAAATTGATGCTCCAGCTCTTTTTGCCAAAAGTGATGATAATATATTTACTTCATCATCTTCAGTTATTGCAATAAAATAACCTGCTTCGGATATACTTACTTCTTCTAGTATCTGACTATCCAAACCATCGCCGTTTATAACAGTTACATTTTGTAAATTAGATGCTAGGAACTCAGCTCTTTCTTTATTAGATTCAATTAATTCAGTTTTTATGTAATTTTCAGAATTTTCTATTAATTGTGATAAGGAAAATCCTATATTACCTCCACCGATAATTACAGCTTTTTTAGCCTGCAGTTCTTCATGTCCAAATTCCATTAAAACATCACTTAAATTATCAGTTTCAACAACTAAAAAAATTGAATCATTTTTTTCAATTTTAGTTGAGGAATTTACTATAAATTTCTTATCGCCTCTAAAGATGAACATTATATTAGCTAAATAATTTGGAAATTTTTGAGATAGTTCTCTTACTGTTAAGCCTGAATGAGTAAAATTATCTTCACATTTTAAGCCAATCATTTTTAATTTTTTATCAGATAATTCTAACATATCTATAGTTCCTGGAGATATTAACCTTCTATACAATGCTTTAGCTACTTCTTGTTCTGGTGAGATAATTGCATCAATTGGAAAATTATTATTATTATATAAATTTTGCCATTCATCCTTAAGATAATCTTGTTGCCTTATCCTGGCTATTTTTTTTGGTATATTAAATAATGAATGTCCTATTTGACATGTTACCATATTAGTTTCATCACTTTTAGTAACAGCAATAAGAATTTCACAATCTGCTGCTCCAGCTTTTTCAAGAACTGATGGTAAACTTGGAATACCATTAATAATTTTTACATCTAAGTTTTCTGAAACTTTTAATAATTTTTCTTCAGACTCATCTATTACTGTAACTTCAAAACTTTCTTTGGATAATTTATCAGCTATACTATAACCAACATCTCCAGCACCACAAATAATTGTTTTCATTTATTTAAGTTTTAATCAATTTTTATATTTAAAGATTTTAATTTTCGATAAAGCGCAGTTCTTTCCATACCTGTAAAATCTGAAACTTTAGATATATTACCATTAAATCGTTTAATTTGCGATATTAAATAATCTTTTTCAAATTCTGACCTAGCGTCTTTTAATGATAAATCTAGAGATTGATTTGGAGAAATAGTCGCAGTATCATCTCCCATTTGAAGTGCTAAATCATCAACTTCAAGTTCTCTAGATAAATTATTATCCTGATTTAAAATTAAACTTTTTTCAACATAATTTATTAATTGTGATACGTTTCCTGGCCAATCGTACATTTGTAATTTTGTTAGCGCAGATGAAGAAAATTTAAATTTATTTATCCCGCCACTAATTTTATTTAGATAATAATTTAAAATTGGTAGTATGTCGGCTCTTCTATCCGATAGGGGTTTGACTTCAATAACATGTGTTGAAATCCTTTCGTATAATCTTTTTATAAAATTTCCATTTTCAATTTCATTTTCTAAATTTTTTTCTGTAATACAGATTATTTTTTGATTTAATTTTATATTATAATCATCAAATACATTTTTATTCTCTAAAAAAAATAATAATTTTTTTTGAAAAGAAAGAGTTAAGGTTTCTATATTCAATAAAATTAGTGTATTGTTATTAGATCTAACAAAAAGATTTTCATTAATATTTTTTTCATCATATAGGAATAAATTTTCAAGAGCTTCATTTGTTAATTTTTTAAAATCAATAGAAACTGGAAGCTTTTCATTAAAGTTTGATGCTTTGTGAATTATATTTGATAAGTGTTTTTTTCCAGAACCAAATTGTCCAGTGATTAAAAGTCTTGATTTAGAAATCGATTGATCATTAGCAAATTTTAATAATTTCTTTATAAAATCTGAATCACCAATTAAAGGGACAGATGGTACTAATATTTTTTTTAAATCTTTATTTTCATTTATTAACAGAGAACTCTCAATTGCTCTTTTTGAAAGTATTATTAATTTATCACTATTAAAAGGTTTTTCTAAAAAATCATAAGCACCATTTTTTATAGATTTTACTGCTAAATCAACAGTGCCATGGCCACTTATTATTATAATAGGAATTTTTGCATCTAGTAATTTAAATTCTTTTAACAATTCAATACCATCCAATTTACTATTTGATAACCATACATCAAGTATAATTAAATCAGGCTTATTTTCTTTAAATTTATTAATCGCATCATCAGAATTTAAAGCAATGGATGTATTATATTTTTCGTCTTTCAATATTTCTGATATTAAAAAACATATATCTTTTTCATCATCTACTATTAAAACTTTATGCATTTTGTTCAAATATAATTTGTGAAGTTGTGCCAGCCATATTTTTATTTTTTTCTATTTTAATTTTTCCACCATGATCTTCTATAATTCTTTTTACAATTGATAAGCCCAAACCCGTACCTTTGTTTTTTGTTGTAAAATATGGTTCAAATATTTTCGTTATCATTTTATCATCTATGCCCACTCCATTATCTTTAATATCAATTAATATATTTTTAGATCTTAAAGATAATACTATTTCTATAGATGGATTTGGTATTTTATCAACAGCCTCAATTGCATTTTTAATTAAATTATTAAAACATCTTGATAATTGTAGATTATCAAATGGAAAAAAAATATCATTATTAGTTTTGATAAAATTAAATTTTATATCTTTTTTTGAATTAAAATATAATAAATAAGAATCCTCAAGACATTTAGTTAAATTATCTAATTTAATTTCTGCTTCAGGCATTCTTGCAAAAGACGAAAATTCATCAACTAATTTTCCGATATCATCTACTTGTCTTGAAATTGTTTTAGTTAAAAGAGAAATTTCTTCTTTATTATATTTATTTTCAAGAAATTTCTTTTCAATTCTTTCTGCCGATAGTTTAATTGGAGTAAGTGGATTTTTAACTTCATGTGCAATTTTTCTAGCAATATCTGACCAAGCTGCATGTTTTTCAGCCAATATTAATGAGGTTGTATCATCTAAAGCTACAACAAAACCCTCTATCTTGTTATCATTTATTTCTTTTATAACTCTGATATTAAAATTTCTTTTATCGTCTAATATAATAAAATCATATTGAAAATTTAACATAATTTTATTTGATACTTTGAAATTTTTAAATATATTTTTCCATTCAGGAAACAAATCTAAAAAATTAATATTAATATTAATTTTTTTTGTATTTTTAAAAAGATTTGCAACTGTTTTGTTATACAATATAATATTAAAATCTTTATCTAATGATAAAACACCGATAGTCAGTAAACTTAATATTGCTTCAATAAATATTCTTTTCTCTTCGTCCTCGTTACTTTTTGAAATCAATTGATTTTGTTTATTTTCTATTTCAGAAATCATTTTGTTATATGAAGAAAGTAATACTTTTATTTCTTGAAATTGATCCGTTTCACTAACTTTAGCATCAAAATTACCATCTGAAATTTTGTTTGCAGACTGTATTAGATTAGTTATTGGTTTACTTAAATTACTAGCAAGATTAAAACCTATTAATATTGAGATTAAAATAAAACAAATTGAAAAAAGAACAAAAATCATTGAGTATGTTATTTGAACACCTGAGCTTTCTTCTTCTTTGATTGTATAAATTCTAAATGCCTCTTTTGTTGCTGATATATGATCCCAAATATTTGTATTTAACTCTCTGTTAACCTGCATGTAAACATTATCAAGAAAACTTATTTTTTTAAAAGCTGCAATAGAATTTTTGTTTAATTGAAATATATATACTCTATTTTGATTTAATATTTCAAATACTTCTTTTGTTGGTTTTAAATAATTTTTATTATCATTATCTTTTAAGCTTAAATAAACATTACCTTCATTGCTAAAAATATAAATACTTGAAATTGTTCTTAAATTTATAAAATCACTTAAAGCTTTTTCAATTGAATTAATATTAACTTCATTATTTTTAGAAGATTGTAGAATTTCTCTAGTTATCAATTGAGTATCAGATATTAATTCAGCTTGAATTTCATTTTCATAATTTTTAGCTACAATATTTGAATTTACAACTGCATCTCTTACAGCATCACCATACCAAGTTCGTAATTCTAAATTAAAAAATAAAGACGTTATAATAACTAGACCAATTGCTGGGCCTAATGCCATTGCTGCAAATAAGTTAACAAACTTTATGTATAATCTTGACTCATCGTAACTTTTTTTTCTTCTAACTAGAATTAAGACAATTTGACGAATAATTATAGAAATCAATACAATTACAAAAATTACATCGGCTAATAAAAAATATTGAAGTCTTTGAGGATTTTTTACTAGATCGTTATTAGGAAGCATTAAGTAAAATGTTATTGAAAAGCTTATTAGAATTAAAAAAATTAAGAAATAGAAAGAAACCTTTGTTAAATGAAAGGATTTTAGAATCTTTGATAAATCAAACACTTTTTAGACTTTAGTTATTAAGTAAAAATAATATAAATAAAATAAATTAAATTATTATATAAATTATATTAATGAAAAATGCACTTGTAATTCTAGCAGGAGGAAAAGGTAAGAGATTTGCCCAAAAAACTCCTAAACAATTTTATAATATTGGCAATACCAATATAATGGATTTATTATTATCCAATATAGATAGTAAGCTCTTTGACATACTTGTAATTTCAATAGATAAAAAATATAGAAATAAATACTTAAATCATTCTATTTTTCAAAAAAATAAAATTTTGTTTAGTGACCCTGGAATGAATAGGAAAAAATCATCTTATAACGCCCTTATTAAATTAAAGAAATTTAAAATTAAGAATGTTTTAATTCATGATGCTGCAAGACCATTTTGTTCAAACAATCTTATAAAAAGAATCATAAATAAATTAAAAAAAAATAATAATGTAATACCTTTTGTTGAATACAATGATAGGCAAATAAGTAAAGTTAATAAAAAAGATATAAAAGTATTAAATATCCAAACACCTCAAGGGTTTCATTATAATGTTATTTTGGATGCTCACAGAAAGCTACGTAATGAAATTTTTTCAGATGACTCAGGATTATTACAAAAATTAAATATTAAAATTAATTTTATTAAAGGTGAAAAAACAAATTTAAAAATTACTTATCCAGAAGATTTAAAATTTATTCCGCTAATTAAAAAAACAATTTTTAAAAGTGGAATTGGTTACGATATTCACCAATTTGATAAAAAAAATAAAAAAGGTTTAAAATTATGTGGGGTTAAAATTCCTTTTACTAAATTAAAAGGTCATTCAGATGCTGATGTTGGATTGCATGCAATTTGCGATAGTATATTTGGAGCTCTATCAATGAGAGATATTGGTTATCACTTTCCTAATAATGATAAAAAATTTAAAAATATCGACTCATCTAAGTTTATTTATTATTGTAGAGAAAAATTAAATGAAAAAGGATTTTATATTATAAATATAGATATAAATATTATTGCTGAGAAGCCAAATATTTCAAAATATGTTTTATCTATGAAAAAAAGAATTTCAAAATTATTAAAAATTCCTGAAAAAATAATTTCGATTAAAGCTACAACAAATGAAAAGATTGGTTTTATAGGTAATGGTGATGGTATAGCCGCAGAGTCCATAGTGCAAATTTCAAATGAAAAATATAACTAATATTTTTGTAAGCTTATTTTACTCAGGTTATTTAAAAAAATGGCCAGGAACTTTTGGTTCTATAATGTCTATTTTGATTTTATATCCAATTGTTGAGTATAAACTAATAGGTACACAATTTTTTATTACAATGTTTATATTATTATTTTTTCTATCTATATTTTTTATTGAATATTATTCTAAATATACTGATACTCATGACTCAGGTAAAATAGTTATTGATGAATTTTTGGGGATTTATTTTATATTTCTTTTTTATGATCTAATATATATTTTTAATTCATTTATAACAATTTTTCTTATTTTAATTTTTTTTAGAATATTTGATATTTTAAAAATATTTCCTGCAAACATAATTGATAAAAAAATGAAAAATTCATTTGGAGTAATTCTTGATGACTTGGTTGCATCAATATATACAATATTTATTTTATTTTTAATTAATGTCTTCAGTTAATAAAATTATAACAAAATTAATAAAAAGAAATATTTCTATTTCTACAGCTGAATCATGTACTGGAGGATTAATTGCTAATTCAATAATTAAAAATACAGGCGTTTCTAAAATTTTTTCTTTAGGTATTATTTGTTATTCAAATAATTCAAAAATAAAATATCTATCTATTTCAAAGAATAATTTAAAAAAATTTGGAGCTGTAAGCTCTAATATAGCTGAAGAAATGATAAATAAATTATACAATAAAGAAAAAACAAAAATTACAATATCAACTACTGGAATTGCTGGGCCCAAAGGTGGTAGTAGTAAAAAACCTGTAGGATTGGTATTTATTGGTATAAAATTTAAAAATAAAAACTATATTTATAAAAAAAATTTTAGTGGATCAAGATTGGACGTACAAAGAAAAACAAAAAACTTTGTTTTTAAGAAAATTGATGACCTAATCTAAAATTTCATCTGCCCTAATTTTAAATGACTCTATCATTTGATTTTCAATTAAAGGGAAAAAAGCTTCTGCAATTTTTTGATGAAAAAATCTTTTAAATTCAAATTCTACATTAAAATTTATTAATGTTTGATTTTTTTTAACTGACTTAAACAACCAATTTGTTTTAAGGTCTTTTAAGGGCCCTTCTATATATCTAGTTTTGATATTAAGTTTTTCTTTATCAAAAATAACATGGGATCCAAATTTTTGAGGTATAAAATATTTATACCAAACAATCATATCTGCATAAATTTCATTATCACTTTTTGAATGTACCTTCATAGCTGAGCACCAAGGTATAAAATAAGGGTAACTCTCAATATCTAAAACAATGTCAAAAAGTTCTTTGGCATTATGATTAATAATTTCCTCACGATTTGATGACTTCATTGAATAGAATATAATTTATTTTTTCTATTTTTCTGCATAAGTTTAAAATCTTCAGATGCATGGTAACTAGATCTTGTTAAAGGGGAAGAAGCTACCATTAAAAAACCTTTAGCATATGCCATTTGCTTATATTCTTCAAACTCTTTTGGTGTGATAAATTTTTCTAGTTTAGCATGTTTTGAAGTTGGAGGTAAGTATTGCCCTATTGTAATAAAATCAACATCAGCAGACCTTAAATCATCCATAACTTGATAAATTTCTTCTTTTGTTTCACCTAATCCAACCATTAATCCAGATTTTGTAAAAATATTAGGATTTTTTTGCTTTATATCATTTAGCAAATTTAAACTGATGAAATATCTAGATCCAGGTCTAATTGAAGGATACAATCTTGGAACTGTTTCTAAATTATGATTAAAAACATCAGGTAAATTTTTTGATAAAATATCAATTGCTTCAGGTTTATTTTTAAAGTCTGGAGTTAAAATTTCTATAGTACATTTCGGATTTAAGTTTTTTATTGAGTCTATAACATTAATAAAATGCAAAGCACCTCCATCAATTAAGTCATCCCTATCAACACTAGTTATAACAACATGTTCTAATTTTAATTCTTTAACAGACTCAGCAATACGTATAGCCTCACTATGATCAATAAAATTTGGTTTGCCAGTTTTTACATTACAAAAAGCACAAGCTCTAGTACAAGTATCGCCTAAAATCATAAATGTAGCATGTTTTTTCTGCCAGCATTCTGCAATATTAGGGCAGGCAGCTTCTTCACAAACAGTAACTATTTTTTTATCTTTTAATAATTTGTTAGTTACTTTAAAAAACTTAGAAGTGGGAGCCTTAACCCTTATCCAAGATGGTTTTTTTGGAATAGGATTATCTTTATTTTTAACTTTTTCTGGATGTCTATGATTAGTCATTATTTCTAAATAACTTCCATATCAAGGCTATTCAACCATATTTGAAAGGGATCTTCCAATATATCATTAAAATCTTTGAGTAATTTTGCCGCAACTGCACCATCTAATGCCCTATGATCGGCAGACAAGGTAGATTTCAATGTATGACCTATTTCTATTATACCATTATTAACCACTGGCTTTTCAATTATTCCTCCAATTGCAATTATACTAGATTGAGGAGGATTGATAATAGCTTTAAACTCTAATATATTAAACATTCCTAAATTAGAAATAGTTATGGAACCTCCGCTATATTCCTCAGGTAATAATTTGTTTTGATTAGCTTTAGTTATTAAAGATTTAATTTCTGTTGAAATTTCATTTAATCCTTTTTTATCTGCATTCTTAACAATTGGAGTAATAAGACCTTCTTTTAAAGCCACGGCAATAGCTATATCGATGTTCTTATATTGATGAATTTTATTATTTATCCATGATATGTTTGTTTCTGGATTTTTTTTCATTGCGATGGCGCATGCCTTAACAATAAGATCATTAAAAGATATTTTTATACTATTATTCCTATTAATTTTATTTCTTAAATTTATTAGTCTATCTACTCTTGACTCAATAGTAAGATAAAAATGAGGAACTTCGTTTTTCGTTTTTGTTGTTCTTTCAGCTATAATTTTTCTAATACTAGAAGGTTCATTAATTGTAACATTGTCGTCAAATTGAAGTTTATTTGCTTGATCTAAATCTCTTTTAATTATTCGACCTCCTGGTCCTGTTCCTTTAATTAAATTTAGATCTATAACATTTTCTTTTGAATATTTTTTTGCATATGGAGATGCTAAAATTTTATTTGGGTTATCTTCAATTTTTAATGACTCGTTGTTAATGAGATTAGAGTCATCTACTATATTTTCAAAATTATTTTTTTCTTGATTAATATCTACTTTAATTTCTTCGTTAGAAGATTTATTATAATCTTGAATTTTATCACCTTGATCTCCATCTATTAATGCGATTACAGAATTAACTTTAATTAATTGATCTGATTTTGACTCTATAATATGTGTAATTTTTCCTTCATCAACAGCTTCAACTTCCATCGTTGCTTTATCTGTTTCTATTTCAGCTAAAACATCACCAGCTGATACTTTATCACCTACTTTAACTAACCATTTATTTATTATACCCTCAGACATTGTAGGTGATAATGCTGGCATTAAAACTTTTATAGCCATTTATTTTATGTAACTTACTTCTTTAACAGCTTTTACAATATTTTCTACTTGTGGTAAGTATAATTTTTCTAAACTTAGTGAGTAAGGCATAGGAACATCAGCACTATTTACTTTTATTACTGGTGAGTCCAAATAATCAAATGCTTCTCTTTGAACAATATTAGCAACTTCTGAACCGATACTTCCAAAAGGCCAAGACTCTTCAACAGTCACTAGTCTATTTGTCTTTTTAACTGAATTAATTATTGTATATGTATCTAGTGGTCTTAATGTTTGAAGATCAATTATTTCCACATCTAAATTTAATTCTTCTTTAATTTTTTTTGCCGCCTCTTTAGATTTATGTAACATAATAGAATAAGTAACAATTGTTACATCTTTTCCTTCCTGTTCAATATTTGCTTTTCCAATTGGAATAGTAAAATCCTTATCATTATTTACTTGTCCTTTAAGTCCATAAAGAATTTCATTTTCTAAAAAAATTACAGGATTATTATCTAGAATAGATGATCTTAATAGGCCTTTAGCATTATAGGGTGTCGATGGAGCTATAACCTTCAGTCCAGGACAATGAGAATACCATGATGAAAAATCTTGACTGTGTTGAGCTGCTACTTGTGCTGCTGCACCGTTTGGTCCCCTAAAAACAATTGGGCAATTTATTTGACCACCTGACATGTATAAAGTTTTTGCTGCAGAGTTTATAATTTGATCAATTGCTTGCATAGAAAAATTAAAAGTCATAAACTCAAGTATAGGTCTTAATCCTTTAAACGCAGAACCAACAGCGAGACCTGTAAAGCCATGTTCTGATATTGGAGTATCGATAACTCTTTTGTCACCAAATTCATCAAGTAAATTTTGAGTAACTTTATATGCACCTTGGTACTCAGCTACCTCTTCACCAAGTATATATATATTTTTATCTTTACGCATTTCTTCAGCCATTGTATCTCTTAGAGCTTCACGCATTGTGATAAATTCTCCATTTTGTTTATTTTCAATAGAAATATCTTTTTTTAAATCTGATTTATTTTCTTTTTTTTCATTCTCATTGATATTGAGTTTTGAATTTGTAGTTTCTTTTTTAGTTTCTACTTTTTCATCTTTAGTGCCCAATACAGCAATTACTTTATTTACGGGAATATTTAGATCTCCCTCTTTATATAATAGATCTAAAACAATACCTTCATCTACAGCCTCGACTTCCATAGTCGCTTTATCAGTTTCTATTTCAGCTATCAAATCACCAGCTTTAACTTTATCACCTTTTTTAACAAGCCACTTAGACAAATTTCCCTCAGTCATTGTAGGTGAAAGGGCTGGCATTAAAATTTCTATACTCATTTTTTAAATGTAAACATCCGTATACAATTCGCTATCTTTTGGAAATTTACTATTTAAAGCAAATTCAGCTGCATTTTTAATTTCATCAAGTATATCTTTATTAATTTTTTCAATTTCTTTTTCTGTAGCAAATTTTTTCTTTAGTATTTGCTCCTTAACAATATCAATTGGATCTGTTTCTTTATAATTTTCTAATTCTTCTTTAGTTCTATATTTTGCAGGATCTGACATTGAATGCCCTCTGTATCTATAAGTTTGAACCTCTATTATGTATGGGCCATTACCTTCTCTTACATACTTACCAGCTTTATCTGCTGCTTCAATGACCTTAAAAACATTCATGCCGTCTACTTTTTCACCAGGAATACCAAAGGCCTCTCCCCTTTTAAATAAATCTAGTCCAGCTGCCGCTCGATCAACAGAAGTGCCCATTCCATATTTATTATTTTCAATTATATAAAGAACAGGTAGTTTCCAGAGAGATGCAATATTGAAAGCTTCAAAAACTTGGCCATTATTCATGGCTCCATCTCCAATATAAGTTCTGCAAATATTTTTTTCTTCATTATATTTATGGCTAAAAGCTATACCTGTTCCTATTGGAACTTGTGCACCAACTATTCCATGACCACCATAAAAATTATTTTCTTTAGAAAACATATGCATAGATCCACCTTTACCAGCTGAATAACCATCTTCTCTACCTGTAAGTTCAGCCATTATTTTTTTTGGATCTAACCCTCTTGCTATCATATGACCATGATCTCTATAAGTTGTAACAACTGAGTCATTTTTTTCAATTGTCATTAAGACTCCAACAACAACTGCTTCTTGTCCAATATAAAGGTGACAAAATCCACCAATATGACCCATTCCATATAATTGAGAAGCTCTTTCCTCAAACCTTCTAATTTTGAGCATATAATTATATATTTTTAAATAATCTTGTTTTTTTAATATTTGCATTTTTGATATTTATATTAATTATAATTAGGTTGATTTTATGTCAAATAAACCAATTTAATCCATAATTATTACTATTTCATCATTATTTGAAAAACCAGTTACTTCTCTAAAAATCTCGTCTAAATAGTCTAAATCTATAGTATTTGGCTGTAATCTATTAATTCTATCTAAATATTTTTTATTTTTATTATCTAACATTGCATAATTTATCTCATATTGTTTATTTAAGTTTTTAAGACTAAAATATTTAATTATACCTCTTTCTCCATTTATTAAAAAATATAAAAGGTAAATAAATAAAAAAAAACTAAACAAAAAAGATAAATAGAAATAAAATTTATTTTTTAATACTAAAGATTTGTTCATATTGGTTAATTAACACATGATAGATCGATATCGTCAATTATTTTTTAAAATTGATTTTCCTGCATAAATTGAGTCATTTCCAAGTTTTTCTTCAATTCTTAATAATTGGTTATATTTGGCAGTTCTATCAGTACGGGATAGTGATCCTGTTTTAATTTGACCAGCACCGACTCCTACAGATAAATCTGCTATAGTAGTATCTTCAGTTTCTCCTGAACGATGAGATATAACAGTTGTAAAATTGTTATCTTTAGCTAATTTTATCGACTCTAAAGTTTCTTTAAGAGTTCCTATTTGATTAACTTTAACAAGAATGGAGTTACCAGCACCTTCATCTATTCCTCTTTGTAATCTCTTTTTATTAGTTACAAATAAATCGTCTCCTACAAGCTGAACTTTATCTCCAATAACTGAAGATAAATTAGTCCATCCAGTCCAATCATCTTCAGACATTCCATCTTCTATAGAGTATATTGGGTAATCATCTACTAATTTTTGTAAATATTGAATCATCTGATCAGAAGTTAATTGTAAGTTTTCACCTTTTAAATCATAGAGATTATTTTTGAAAAACTCAGTTGATGCAACATCTAAAGATAAATAAATATCCTTACCAACTTGAAAGCCTGAATTCTCAACAGCTTTTAAAATTGTTTCAATTACTTCATTAGAGGTATTTATATTAGGTGCAAAACCACCTTCATCACCAACATTAGTATTTAAGTTTTTAGATTTAAGTAAAGATTTTAAAGAATGAAATATTTCACACCCATATCTTAAAGCCTCAGAAAAAGAATTAGCTCCAATTGGTGCTATCATAAATTCTTGAATGTCTACATTGTTGTCAGCATGAGATCCGCCGTTAATAATATTCATCATAGGAACAGGCATAGATACTTTATTTCCTTTACTTAAAAAACTATATAGTTCTTTACCTGCTTCTGAAGATAAACATTTAGCAAATGCTAAACTGCATGCTAATGTTGCATTTGCTCCTAAATTTGATTTATTTTCCGATCCATCTAAATCTAAAAGAAGTTGATCAAATGAATTAATATCTGAAAAATTTTTATTAATTATATTTTTATGAATTATATCATTTATATTGTTAACTGCTTTTTGAACTCCTTTACCATGATATCTTTTTTTATCCTGATCTCTTAACTCAAGAGCTTCATGAATTCCTGTAGAAGCTCCACTAGGTACTGAAGCTCTTCCAAAACTATTACTTTCAAATGATAAGTCGCATTCAACAGTTGGGTTACCTCTGCTATCTATAATTTGACGAGCTATAATATCTTTAATTTTAGGCATTATTTTTTGCTGTTATGTCAAATTCTTTTAATTTTATTAATAGTTTTTTTAAATCTTTAATATTAAGCATATTAGGTCCATCACTCGGGGCATTATCAGGATCATTATGTGTTTCAAGAAAAATTCCTGCAACACCAATGGCTATTGCAGCCTTACAAAGTGAAGGAATAAATTTTCTTTTTCCACCACTTTTATCACCTAAACCTCCAGGTTCTTGAACAGAATGTGTGGCATCAAATATAATTGGATATTTATAGTTTTTCATTATATCTAATGCTCTAAAATCGTTTACTAAATTATTATATCCAAAGGAAGTTCCTCTTTCAGTAATTAATATATTATTGTTATTTGTTGATTCTATTTTTTTAAAAATATTTTTTACATCATCAGGTGCTAAAAATTGGCCCTTTTTTACATTAATAACTTTCCCTGTATTAGCTGCAGCTATTAATAGGTCTGTTTGTCTGCATAAAAATGCTGGTATTTGAAGTATATCAATAATGTTTGATTTTGCTAATACCATACATTGCTCTTCTGTATGAACATCTGTAAGAATAGGGCAATTGATTTTTTCTTTAACTTTTTCAAAAATAATTAATGATTCTTTTAATGTTTTTCCTCTTTCACTTTCAATACTAGATCTATTTGCTTTATCAAAACTAGATTTAAAAATAAAATTAATACCTAAATCAATACATATATTATTAATTTCCTCAGCTATCATTATGGTATGTTCTTGATTTTCAATAACACATGGTCCTGATATTAATACAAAAGGTTCATGATTAGAAATCGAAAAATTTTTAAGATTTATTTTTTTCATTTCTACAATATTTAATAAAAGATACAAAAAGTGGATGAGGTTTTAAAGGTCTTGATTTTAGTTCAGGGTGAAATTGAACTCCAATAAACCAAGAATGATTAGTACTTTCTAATACTTCTGGTAATAATCCGTCTGGTGACATTCCAGAAAAATAATATCCTTTATTTTGAAATTTAGATACATATTTTTTATTAACTTCGTACCTATGACGATGTCTTTCAAAAATTTCATTTTTTTTGTATATTGAATAAATTTTAGATTTTTTTGATAATATTGCCTTATAGGAACCTAGACGCATTGTGCCTCCTTTATCACTATTTTTATCTCTTTTTTCTATTTTATTTCCTTTAGTCCACTCAGTCATTAGTCCAATAACTGATTTAGACTTTTGATCAAATTCAGATGAGTTGGCATTTTTAATTTTTAATACATTTCTAGATATTTCAATTACTGCCAATTGCATTCCTAAACAAATTCCAAAAAAAGGAATATTATTTTCTCTGGCATATTTTATTGCTGTAATTTTTCCTTTAACTCCTCTTGAACCAAAACCTCCTGGAACAAGAACTCCATCACATTCTTTTAATTTTGAAATTAAATTATTATTGTTTAATTCTTCTGAGTTAATCCATTTAATTTCTACTTCAACTGAATTTTCAATCCCTCCATGAATCAATGCTTCATTAAGAGATTTGTAACTGTCTTTTAAATTTGTATATTTTCCAACAATTCCTATTTTTACTAATTGTTTTTGTTTATCAATTTTTTTTAATAAATCATTCCAGGGTTTTAAATTTAATTTATGATTTTTTGATTTATAACCTAAATGTTTTAACAATACACTATCTAGACCATACTTAGAATAAAGTAATGGGACTTCGTAAATTGATTTAGCATTTAATGCTGGAATTACTGATTCTTTTTTTACATTACAAAATAATGATATTTTTGAAATTGAGTCAATATCAATTCTTCTTTCAGATCTACACATAATTATATCTGGTTGTATCCCAGCATTTAAAAGTTCTTTTACTGAGTGCTGAGTTGGCTTTGTTTTTAGTTCATCAGCAGAGCTTAAATATGGTATATAAGTCATATGAATAAGTGCAGATGATATTTTTTTGTTATTTCTTATCTGTCTTATAGCTTCTAAAAAAGGTAAGGACTCTATATCACCAACTGTACCTCCAATTTCATAAATTATAATATCTTCATTTTTTATATCACTATTAATAAATGACTTTATCTCATTTGTTACGTGAGGAATTACTTGAATTGTAGCTCCAAGGTAATCTCCCTTTCTTTCTTTTGATAATACATTCGAATAAATTTTACCCGATGAAATACTATCTGTTTGTTTTGCTGATTGATTTGTAAACCTTTCGTAATGACCGAGATCTAAATCCGTTTCTGCCCCATCATCCGTTACATAAACTTCTCCATGTTGATAGGGGCTCATTGTGCCAGGATCGACATTTAAATATGGATCTAGTTTCCTAATCCTAACTCTAAAATTTCTTGATTTTAAAAGAGTGGCAAGTGCAGCAGAGGCTATTCCCTTACCTAAAGATGAAGCTACTCCTCCCGTAATAAAAACAAAATGCATTACGGAATACCCTGATATATAAATAAAAGCTTATATCAAGATAATATTAAATAATTATTCAGGGATAGATGGCTCTTCTGAAGATTGTTCCTCAGAATTCAAACTTGGCAGAGATTCTAAGACATTTTTGTCAGATCCAATAGAAGCTGTTATTGTAAGAACAACACTCATTACCATAAAAAGTGTAGCTGTAATAGCAGTCAATCGAGAAAGTAAGTTAGCTGAACCTCGGGCAGACATCATTCCTCCAAAAGTTCCCCCTCCTAAACCTAAACCTTCATTATCTGAACCTTGAAGCAAAACAAGTATCACCAAAGCTATTGCCAATATTAGCTGTATGATAATCAATGTAGTCATAAATTGCTTATATTTATAACTTAATATTTATCAAGATATAATTAGGAAATAATATTGTTGAATTCTTCTATTTTTAATGAAGCTCCTCCAATTAGACAACCATCAACACTATCTATTTCATTAATTGCTTTAGAATTTGATGATTTAACTGATCCTCCATAAAGAATTTTGTAATTATTTAAACTATCATCTATTTTTTTTATTTTTATATGAATTTGATCAATCTCATTTATTGTTGGGGTTAATCCAGTTCCAATTGCCCAAATTGGCTCGTAGGCTATAATTGTGTTTTCATTATTTGAAATTTTTGGAATACCTTCTTTAATTTGTTTTGTAAGTACTTCGGTGGTTTTATTGTTTTGTTTTTCCTCTAAAGACTCACCAATACATAGAATTGGGATAATATTATTATTTATCAAATTACCAATTTTTAATTTTATATTATCATTAGTTTCATTAAAGTTTTGTCTTCTTTCAGAGTGGCCTACTAAACAAAATTTTACATCCATGTCATTTAACATTTCAGCAGACAACTCACCTGTAAACGCACCACTTATAAATTTTGAAACATCTTGAGCTCCTGCAAAAATATTTTTTTGGTTTTTTTTAATTTTATCAATATAAATTGATGGTGGACAAACAACAACGCAGTTTTGGCTTTTTGTATTCAATGCATCAAAATAATCATTGATGAAGGCCATATTCCCATTTAATTTCCAATTAGCGACAAAAAAAGACGAAAAATTACTAAGATTTAACATAATTACTTTTATTTATAGAAACTAATATTGTAGAAGCAATAAAAATTTTATGAGATCAATTAGAAAATCATGGATTGGAATAGCTTTAGCCATATTATTTGGACTAAGTCTATTTTTTTTTAGAGGTTCTCAAAGATATTCAAACCTATTTAATTCAGATAATATAATCGCTTCAGTATCAGGAACAGCAATTTCAACTACTAAATTTATAAGAGCTCTAGATATGAACATATCTCAATTTGGACAAATGTTAGGTAAAGAACTTACAGGTGATGAGATTAGGTCTTTTCAAATACATCAACTTGTACTTCAAAATTTAGTAAATAATGCAATATTTGAAAATGAATTTGAAGATATTAATTTTATAATTGACGACTCAATTATCGCTAAAAGAACAAAAGAAAGATTCCCAAACTTATATATCAACAATCAGATTAATGAAGAAGTTTTAAATACATTTCTTAGACAACAAAAACTAAAAATAGAAGATTTGGTTAATATTATTAGTTATGAAACTAAAGCATTAGTTTTTGATGATCTTTTTTTTGAAAAAAAATATCCTTTAGAAATGCAAAAAAAAATCTCTTTGTCTGAGTCTCAAATTCGAGAATTAGATTTAATTAAAATGAATATAGAAAAAATTAAATTAAAAAATTTTAATGAAGAAGAAATCAAAAAAAATAATACAGAACTTATTAAATTTTATAATGATAATAATAATAAATATATGACTGAAGAAAAAAGAGATATTTTATATATATTAATCAATAAGCAAAAATATGAAACTAATTTTACCCCCTCAGAATACGAAATAAATGAATATTATATAAATAATAAAAAACTATTTACTATTCCTGAAAAAAGAAGCTTTATCCAATTTAATTTTAAATCAAAGGATGAAGCTATAGAATTTAGAAAAATAATATTAGGAAAACAAAAAGAAAATATTATAAATATTGCAAATGAAAAAAATATCACATTTAATGAATTTGATGACTTGGCTAAATTTCAAGTTCTTGATGATTTAGCCTCATCAATTTTTACATTAGATAAAGGTAATATATCTGAAGTAATCGAAACTACTCTAGCAAATCATATAATTTTTTTAGAAAGTATTAATAATGAAAGGGAGCCCAGTATAATTGAAGTAAAAGAAGAAATTAAAAAAACATTAACAAATGTTCAGTTAGATAATTTCTACGATGAGTTAAAATTAAATATTAGTCAGAAAATATTAGACGGTAATTCAATTAAAGATATATCATTAGAAAACTCATTTGAAATTAAAGAAATATTGAAGGCAAAATTTTCTAATGTTGAGAATGATGATATTGAAAGTCAAATAATAAATAACTCATTTTCTAGTAATTTAGATTTTACGAGTGATTTATTTGAGTATGATGAAAACAATGCATATGTTTTATTTGTTAATAAAATCTATGAATCAGAACCAAAAGAAATGGAAAAAATATTTGAAACAGTAAAAAAAGATTGGATAAATTCGAAAAAAATAAATTTTGCAAAAGAAATTTTTGAAAAAAATAATGATATCAATAAAATTAAGTCAATTTTTAATGAAGATTTGACGAATTTAGAAACGACATTAAAAAATAGTGAATTTCCTTTTGATTTAACTAAAAAAATATTTGAGAGCAATATTAATGATATAAGTTTTTCTATAGATAAAAATATAATATTTTTTGCAAAAGTTAAAAATATTAAATTTCCAAATCAAATAGATCAATCTTCCGAGATAAATGTAAACTCTGATTTAAAGAATGCTTTTGGAAGTGAGATCATAAAAACTAAAAGTATATCACTTAATGATGAATTAATTAATGGTATTTTATCTCAGTATTGATGAGTATTAATAAAGAAATTTTTATAAGAAATTTCAATAAAGGCATTCCTCAATTATTAAAAAAAAACTTCATAGCTGATATTGAAACACCATTTTCGTCATTACTAAAAATTAGTAATAATGAAAAATATTCATTCCTCCTAGAATCAGTTCAGGGTGGAAGTAAGAGAGGGAGATATTCTTTATTAGGATGTGATCCAGATTTAATCTGGACAGTTAAATCAGGAAAAGCCAAAGTTAAATATTTAGATCACAATTTCAATTATGAACTAAGCAATAAACCATTAGATAGTTTGAAAGAATTAGTTAAACTTTCTAAATTTAATAATAATTTAGATGAAGTGCCTTACCCTACTTTGGTGGGATATTTAGGTTATTCAATGATAAAATATATGGAAAACATAAAACTTAAAAATGAAGATAATATTAAAATACCTGAAGCAATAATGATAAGGCCAAAAATTGTAGCAGTTTTTGATAATATAAAAGACATAATTTCAATAATGATAATTAGTTATCCATCAAAAAAAATTTCTGCTGAAAAAGCATATAGAAATAGTTCACTATTGATGACTAAAACAATAAAAAAACTTGAAAAAAGTGTAATCAATTCATCAAATAATAAAAGTAAAAAAATTAATAAATTAAATTTTAAATCAAATTTTAAAAAAGAAGAATTTTATAAAATTGTTAATAAAGCAAAAAATTATATTAAAAAAGGTGATATTTTTCAAGTTGTTCCATCTCAAAGATTTGAAACAAAATATAATCTTAAAGCAATAGACTTATATAGAGCACTCAGAAGGCTTAATCCTTCTCCTTATCTAGTAAACCTTAACTTTGATAAAATAGGTCTTGTAGCTTCAAGTCCCGAGTTAATGGTACAACTTAGAAATAAAAAAGTAACAATTAGACCAATTGCAGGGACGCGAAGAAGAGGTAAAAATACTAATGAGGATATGCTTTTATCAAAAGATTTATTGAAGGATGAAAAAGAATTGGCTGAACATTTAATGCTTTTGGATCTAGGAAGAAACGATGTTGGTAGAGTTTCAAAAAAAGGTACAGTAAATGTAACTGAAAAAATGATAATAGAATATTATTCTCATGTTATGCATATAGTTTCAAATGTAGAAGGTGTAATTGATAATAAACTAGATGCAATTGATGCACTAATTGCAGGATTTCCTGCAGGAACGGTTTCAGGTGCGCCAAAAATTCGTGCAATGGAAATAATTGATGAACTAGAAAATCTTAATCGAAGTTTTTATGCTGGTTGTATGGGTTATTTTGACTCAAATGGTGATATGGATACATGTATTAGTTTACGAACAGGTCTAGTTAAAAATAATAAATTATATATACAAGCTGGAGCAGGTATTGTTTATGACTCTAAACCTAAAAACGAACACATGGAAATTTTAAATAAAGCAGGAGCTCTGATGGAAGCAGCTAAAGAGTCATACAAGTATAGTTAATGATATTATTAATTGATAATTATGATAGCTTCACATTCAATGTAAAACATTATTTATTAGAACTAGGCATAAATATTAAAGTTATAAGAAATGATAAAATATCTGTTAAAAAAATTAATAAATTAAAACCTAAAGCAATTGTATTATCACCAGGTCCCTGCACACCTAATGAAGCAGGAATTTGCTTAGATGCAGTTTCACAACTATATAAAAAAATACCAATACTTGGTATATGCTTAGGACATCAAGCTATTGGTCAATCATTTGGTAGCAAGATTATAAAATGTGATGAAATTATGCATGGGAAAGTTGATAATATATATCATTTTGGTCACTCTATATTTAAAAATATAGAAAGAAAATTTAAAGCAACAAGATATCACTCATTAATTATAGAAAAAAAAACTTTATCACCAGATTTTATAATTACTGCTGAAACAAAAAATAAATTAATCATGGGTATAGCACATAAAAAATATCCAGTTTATGGATTACAATTTCATCCAGAGAGTATTGGAACAAACATGGGTAAAACGATATTTAAAAACTTTTTGAGTTTAGTAAAATAATGAATCAGAATTTAATATTTAATAAAATTTACAATAAAATAAATCTTAGTGTTGAAGAGAGTATGTTTATTTTCAATAGTATAATGAATGGAGAAATAGATGACATAAAAATTACATCTATACTCATTAGCTTAAAACTAAAAGGTGAAACAAAAGAAGAGATTATTGGCGCAGCTAAAGTAATGAGAGAAAAATCTCTAAAAATAAATTCTCCACAAAATACAATTGATACATGTGGAACTGGTGGAGATATGAAAGATACATTAAACATATCAACAAGTGCAGCCATAGTTGCAGCAAGTGCTGGTGTCACTATAGCTAAGCATGGAAATCGTTCAGTTAGTTCCAAATCAGGTTCTGCAGATATGCTTGAAAAAATAGGTTATAAAATTTCAAATAATGTAAAAGAATTAGAGAATTCACTATCAAATAAAAATTTTTGTTTTTTATTTGCTCAAAATCATCACTCTGCAATGAAAAATGTAATTAACGTCCGTAAAAATTTAGCTACACGCACAATTTTTAATTTATTAGGCCCACTAACAAACCCTGCTAATGCAAGTAAACAACTTTTAGGTGTTTATTCAAAAGATTTAGTTTCTATGCATTGTAATTGCTTAAGAGACCTAGGTTCTGAAAAAGCTATAGTTGTTCACGGCTTAGATGGTTTAGATGAAATTAGTTTATCTGATAATACTTACATTAATGAATTAAAGGATAATAGAGTTCTGGAATATACTTTTGATCCAAGAGACTACGGATATGATTTAATTAAATTAGAAGATATAAAAGGAGGCGATCCAGAATACAATGCAAGTTGCTTTTATAAAATGATTAACGGTGATTATAAAGAATTTCAAAAGATTATTGAAATTAATGCTGGCGCAGCAATATATTTATCCAAAATAACAAAAGATCTAAAAGAGAGTTTTGATTTAGCAAAAAAAGTTATTGAGGAAGGAATTACAAAAAATTTTGTAAACTCATTAATTGATGAGTAATATACTTCAAAAAATCTGTAAAGATAAATCTAATGAATTAGAAGAAACAAAAAAAAGATGTTCTTTTAAAACATTAGAAAAATTAATATCTTCAAAATTAGAAAAACGTAATTTTAAAGAAAAATTAATCTCCGCACAAAAGAATAAAAAAAATTTGATTATTGGTGAAATTAAAAAACAAAGTCCAAGTGCAGGTGAAATAATATCAGATTATATTCCAGAAAATATTGCTATTGAGTATGAAAAGTCAGGTATCGGAGCATTATCTATTTTGACAGAAAGTAAATATTTTTTTGGCAATATTGATCATATATCTCTTGTAAAAAAGAAAACAAATCTTCCAATCTTAAGAAAAGATTTTATTATTGATAAATATCAAATTTTAGAGAGCAAAATATACCAAGCTGATTGTATATTATTGATTTTATCAATACTATCAGATGAACAGGCAATAGATTTTATTAATTTTGCAAATGAACTAAAATTAGATTGTATTATAGAAGTGCATGATGAAGAAGAGCTTAAAAGAGCAATTAAATTAGATTACCCAGTAATTGGAATTAATAATAGAAATCTTAAAAGTCTTGAAATAAATTTAAATAATTCTATTAATTTAAATAAAAATTTATCGAATGATTATATTTTAATAGCAGAAAGTGGCATAAAAACTTCTTATGATATTAAAAAATTTAATTCATCAGGAATTTATAATTTTTTAATAGGAGAAAGTTTGTTAAAATCTAAAGATAAAGAAAAAAAAATTGGAGAATTACTTTCATATGAGTCATATTAATAAAAAAGGTAATCCATATATAGTTGATGTATCTAATAAAGATATAACTGAAAGATTAGCAATAGCTTCTGGTGAAATAAAATTTGATAAAGAAACATTCAAAAAGATAAGATCTTTAAAGACTAAAAAAGGAAACCTAGAAAAAACTGCTATTATTGCTGGAATAATGGGGGCAAAAGAAACATCTAGATTAATACCTCTGTGTCATAATATCCCTATTAATCATATTAATATTGATATTAAAAAAAATGATAAAAAATTTAGCTTAATTATCGAAAGTACCATAAAAACAAACGCAAATACTGGTGTGGAAATGGAAGCTTTAACGGCTGTTGCAATTAGTTGTCTTACAATTTATGATATGTGTAAATACTTGAATAAAAAAATCAAAATACAAAACATAAAACTTTTATCAAAATCAGGTGGAAAATCTAATCTTTAAATTATTGATAAATAACAATATTTTTTTTTGTTCTTGTTTTGATCGATAAGAACATATATAGAACATATATGCTTACCAAGAAACAAAAAGAATTATTTGATTATCTTAAAGATTATATATCTAATAATCAAATCTCACCTTCATTTGAAGAAATGAAAGAGGCTGTAAATTTAAAATCAAAATCAGGAATTCATAGACTTATAACAAGCTTAGAACAAAGAGGATTTATAAAGAGATTGAAACATAAAGCTAGAGCTATGGAAATTATTGATAAATATACTAATTCTCAAGAGATCAATATAGAAAGTGTAAATATACCTTTGATCGGCTCAATTGCTGCAGGAGATGCAATTGAGGCAATAGAAAATTCAAATGACTTTATATCTATCCCATCATCTATGACATCACCAAACGCTAAATATTTTGGTCTTAAAGTTAAAGGTTTGTCTATGATTGATGAAGGTATATTTGATGGAGATATTGCTGTAATAAAAAAAACCAACAATGTTGAAAATGGTAAAATTGCTGCAATATTAACTAATGATAATGAGGTAACCCTTAAAACGATAAAATTTAATAAAGGAAAAGTTATACTAATTCCAGCAAATCAATCCTTCCAAACAAAAGAATATAAAGCTGGTGAAATTCAAGTACAAGGCACTTTATCTGGAATTATAAGAAAATACATTTAATAGTTATCTTATTTTAAGATGACAAATATTATAACCAGATTTGCGCCTTCACCAACTGGAAACCTTCATATTGGAAGTGCCAGAACTGCTCTTATTAATTATATAGTTAGTCAACAAAATCCATCATCAAAATTTTATATTAGAATTGAAGATACTGATAAAGCAAGGTCTAAATCTGAATTCACTACTAATATTCTTGAGGGATTAAAATGGCTAGATATCAAATGGGATAGTGAAATACAAATACAATCAGAAAGAGTAAAAAGACACCAAAATGTTGCTTTTGATTTATTGAAAAATAATTTTGCTTACAAATGTATTTGCTCAGAAGAAAAACTAAATAGTCAAAGAAAATTAATTAAAAAAAATAAAAATATATCAAAAAAAATATGCACTGAATGTAAAAATGATAATGAAATTCAAAAATTATCTGATGGATTTGTTGTTAGAATTAAATTGCCTGATCAAGGTGAAGTAAATATTGATGATCAAATTCAGGGAAATATTATTGTTAAAAATAAGGAATTAGATGATTTTATCATATTAAGACAAGACATGTCTCCAACTTATATGTTATCAGTTGTTGTTGATGATAATGATCTTAAAGTAAACTTTATTATCAGAGGTGATGATCATTTAAACAATACATTTAGACAGTATTATATATATAAATATTTAAATTGGAATTTTCCGAAATATGCACATATTCCTTTAATACATGGAGAAGACGGATCAAAATTATCTAAAAGACATGGTGCAGTTGATATATTAGAATTTAAAAAAAATGGGTATTTAAAAGATGCAATTATAAATAATCTTATCTTACTTGGATGGTCACCTGGTAATGAAAGTGAAATAATTGAAATTAATGAAATAATAAAGAATTTTAAAATTTATAAATTATCTAAATCATCAAGTATATTTAGTTATAAAAAATTAAATTTTTTTAATAACTACTACCTGAGAAAAGAAAATGGATTAGAAAAATTTATAGATTTTTGCATAAATAATGAAAAACTTAAATTTTTTTTTATTAAACATGAAAATAAAATGAAAACAATTTTTCAAGTTTATAAAAAGGAGTTAAATAATTTTAATGAAATATCAGATATTGTAAATGTGTATTTTGACAAAGATTATAAATATAATCATAAAGAAAAATTTAGTAAGGATTTTGATATTTTATTTAGTGATTTTAAGAAAAATATATCAAATATACAAAGATGGGATAAAGAAATTATTGAAAAAACTATTACAAATTTCATTAAAGAGAAGAAAATTAAATTTCCAATCATAGGAAAACCAATAAGATTTTTATTAATTAATTCATACCAAGGCCCTTCAATTTCTGATATATTAGTTATTTTAGGCAAAAAAGATTCAATAGATAGATTAAATCAATATATAGAAAAAGTATAATTATGGCTGATTACGAAGATAATAAAACAGATAAAATACAATTTACTCTCTTTAATAATGAAACTGGTAAATCATATCAGATTCCAGTTATTGAAAGTAAGGAAGGTCCTAATGTTCTTGATATTAGAAAATTATATGAAGAAACTGGTTTATTTACTTTTGATCCAGGATTTACTTCTACTGCTTCTTGTGAGTCAGGAATTACATACATAGATGGTAATAAAGGAATACTGCGTCACAGAGGATATGATATTCATGATCTTGCTTTAAAAAGTGATTTTCTAGAAGTTTGTTATTTATTGTTACATGGCGAGCTACCATCTCCAGAAGATAAAAAGAAATTTAATGAGGTTATTACAAACCATACAATGCTTCATGAACAATTAGTTTACCTTTATAGAGGATTTAGGCGAGATGCACACCCAATGGCTATTATGGTAGGGGTTGTGGGAGCACTATCTGCTTTTTATCATGATAGCACTGACTTTTCTGATCTAAATCAAAGAATGATTGCATGTCATAGATTAATTGCAAAAATTCCAACTATTGGTGCCATGGCATATAAATATTCAATAGGGCAACCATTTGTGTATCCTCGTAATGACCTTTCTTATGCTGAGAATTTTTTATACATGACATTTTCAGTACCAACTGTAGATTTTAAAATTAGCCCAAAGATTGTAAAAGCTATGGATAGATTTTTTATGTTACATGCAGATCATGAGCAGAACGCATCAACTTCTACTGTACGTTTGGCCGGATCTTCAGGAGCAAATCCATTTGCATGCATAGCAGCAGGTATAGCATCATTATGGGGTCCTGCACATGGCGGTGCAAATGAGGCTGTAATAAAAATGTTAGAGGAGATTGGTGATATTTCGAATATTCAAAGATTTATAGATAAAGCAAAAGATAAAAATGATCCATTTAGACTTATGGGATTTGGACATAGAGTTTATAAAAATTATGACCCAAGAGCTACAGTTATGAAAGAAAGTGCTCATGAGGTTTTAGAAGAATTAAATAAGTTAGATGATCCATTATTAAAAATTGCTATAGAGTTAGAAAAAATTGCATTAAAAGATGAATACTTCATTGAAAAAAAATTATTTCCAAATGTTGATTTTTACTCTGGAATAATATTAAAAGCACTTGGCTTCCCAACAAGTATGTTTACTGTTTTATTTGCTATAGGAAGAACGGTAGGATGGATTTCTCAATGGAAAGAAATGATAGAAGACCCAATAAATAAAATTGGAAGGCCAAGACAACTATATACTGGATATCATTCTAGAGAATATCAAATTGAAGCATCAAGAGAGAAAAAATCAATTTTTAATTGGCTTTGGAAAAAATAATTAAATAAGTGATAAAATTCGCTTAACACTAACATCATAAGGGCTATATTCAGATTGAACTTTAGATATTGTATTATTGATATTGTCTATTTGTTCGTTTCTTAGTTTTTCATTATTAATTAGATCTTCAAAAGTATTTATTAATTTTTTATTATTTAAATTAGAATTAACTATTTCTGGTATGATCATTTTTTTACTAATAATATTAAGTAAACATGCATATTTAACCTTAACAAAAAATTTCAAGATTAATTCAGTAAAATAATTCAGTTTATATATTACAATTTGAGGAATATTTCTTTTAGCAATTTCTAAACTTGCAGTTCCTGAGCATGTAATACTAATAAAAACATTATCATAATATTCATCAAATTTATCAATCTCACATGATATAATAGTTTGAGTTTGCCAGTTACTAGTTTTGTTTCTTAGTATTTTAACGAGATGTGGTAATGTGGGTATAAATATTATCCATTTAAGATTATTTGAATCAATGTATTTTTCAATTAAATCAAAATATTTAAATAATTTATTAATTTCATTTTCCCTACTACCAGGTAAAAAAGATATATATTTATAGTTATTCTTTTGTGTTCTTTTTTTTATGTGAAAAATTGGATGCCCAATGAAAGTAGAAGAAAAATTTGGAAATTGAAAATATTTTTTTTCAAAATCAAATAAAAGAAATATCTCATTGTATAATTGGGCAAATTTTTTTGCTCTATTTTTTCTCCAAGCCCATACAGTAGGTGCTACAATCTGAATAATTTTTTTTGTATATTTGTTATTTCTTAAAGATTTTACTAAATTGTAATTAAAATCAGGTGAATCAATACAAATTATTAAATCATAATTATTTTGTAAAATTTGATTTTTTAAAAATTTTATCATTTTTATGTATTTTGAAAGAGATAAAATAATTTCGACTATACCAATTGATTTAAATTCAGAAATATCATAAAATTTATTATTTATAAATTTCTCAGATTGTTTACCGCACACGCCGTCTATGTTAATATGATCTAAATTTAATCTAGATAAAATGTTATAACAAATATTTTCTCCTGACTGCTCTGTACAACAAATAAAAATATTTTTTTTATTCAAATTAAATCCATACACGCTATAAAAATTTTATTTTTATTTGCATAGTCTCTTACTTTATCTTTATTTATTATTAGGCACTTATCTTTTTCTAAAAAAATACCTTCATATTTAAATTTTTTAATACTTTTAATAGTTTCTAAACCTATTAATGGTATGTCAATTAAATTACTCTGATTTTTTTTTGTAAATTTTAACAATATTCCTTTATCACCTTTTCTTTTATAATAACTGCATCTTTCTATCAAATTATCTGTTCCTTCTATTCCTTCCAAACCTAAAACAAGTTGATTTTGTATAATAATTGATTGACCAACATCCATATTTTTATAATATTTATAAATTGACTTAGCTTTTATAAAATTTTTATTTGCATAAATTGATGGCTTATAGGATGTTAAAATATTTTCAGTTGAAAAAAGATCAGAGCAATATTTAGTCCAATTAAAAAATTTAAAACCTTTATTTTCCAAGTATTTTTTTATAGAAACTAATAAATTATTATCACCCTTATTTTCTAATAATAATTCCTTTGCAAGTTTAATTGTTTCTAAATCAAATCCAATATCTTTAATACTAGGTCTTTTAATACTTCCTGCAAAAATAATTTTATCTATTTTATTCTTATTCAAAATATTGATAATTTTTTTAATGGAAATTTTATCTATATTAATATATTTTTCTTTTTCATAAATTTTTTTATTTGTAATTGAATTTAGTAGCAAAAAAGTGATATCAAAATTTTTTTTCATTAATGTCTTACCAATGTATATTGGCAAATTACCATCGCCTGAAATTAAACCTATTTTATTCATTATCTAAAATACATATTCCTCTTTTTGGATTATCTTTTATAAAGTTTAATATTTCTTTTATTTCTTCTATGGCCATATCATCAGACTTTATATTTGAGATATTATCAAAAATAGTATTTTTTTTATCAAAAATAATTTTAATGACTTTGTTAATCTTGTTTATAGAGCGTGAATTTAAACCTTTTCTTTTTAACCCAATTAAATTAATACCTTTTAAATTTTCTCTTATGCCAATATAAAGCCCATAGGGGATAATATCTTTCTCTACTCCACTCATACCCCCTATCATTGCATATTTTCCTATTCTAACAAATTGGTGTACTGCTGAGTTACCCCCTAGAATAGCATTTTTATCAATTTCAACATGACCTGCCAATGTTGCATTGTTTGCTAAAATAACATTAGATTTTATTTTACAATCATGTGCTATATGTGAACCAACCATAAATAAACAATTATCATCTATAATTGTTTCCAATCCTCCACCTTCTGTGCCTGGATTTACTGTAACATTTTCTCTAAATGTATTTTTATTTCCAATAATTAAATAAGATTTTTCATTATTAAATTTTAAATCTTGAGGATTAGAACCAATAGAAGAAAATGGATAAAAAACATTATTATCTGCTATTTTTGTATTACCAGTAATTGAAACATGTGAAATGAAATTATTGTTCTTACCAATAATAACATTTTCACCTACTACACAGTAAGGACCTATAGTTGTTGTTGAATCAATTTTTGCATTTTTAGAAATAATAGCAGTATGATGAATCATAAAAATTTAATAAATTATTAAAATTAATTATAAATTAATAAATTATTACAAACTATTACTGATGTGTAATCATAGCTGAAAATTCAGCTTCGCTTAATTTTAAATCATTTCTTGATGCTATACCCGAAAATTTATATACGTCTTTTACCTTATTTATAAGTTTAACTTCAAAAAAAACTTTAAAATTTGGAAGAATAGGTCTTCTAAATTTTGCTTTATTAACACTCATAAATAAAACTGATTTATCTTTCTTAAGCTTTAATTCATTTGAAACAACTATACCTGCTGTTTGAGCCATAGCTTCAACAATTATCACTCCTGGAACAATTGGATTATTTGGGAAATGCCCTTCAAAAAAATATTCATTCTCAGAAAATAATTTAAATGATTTACCATGAATGCCTGGTTGAATGATTTCACATTCATCAACAAATAAAAAAGGATGCCTATGAGGAATTAATTCCTTAATTTTATCAATATTTATTATCATTTAATTTTGTTTATACTGATTATTTCACGTTTCCACTTTTTAATATCTTTTGCAGGAAAACCAGCAACAATCATGTTATCAGGAATATTTTTTGTAACTCCACTTTTTGCCGCAATAGTAACATTATTTCCAATTTTTAAATGACCTGCAATTCCAGCTTGACCTCCAATTTTAATAAAGTCTCCAATATTTGTACTTCCAGCTATACCTACTTGAGCTGCTATAATTGCATGTTTTCCTATAATAACATTATGCGCTATTTGTATTAAATTATCAAGATATGAGTTTGCACCAATATGAGTTGACTCAAAAACAGCTCTATCAATAGTTGTATTTGAACCTATATTACAATCATCATCTATAATTACATTTCCATGATGAAATATTTTCCTTTTAGTTTCAGGATCAAAACCAAAACCAGGTCCACCAATTCTACATCCAGATTGAATAATGCAGTTTTGACCAATAACAGTATTAGATATAGAAGTATTATCTTGAATAGTAGACCCTTTTTTAATTATTACATTTGGACCTATGTTTGTATTTGAACCTATCGAAACATCTTCTTCAATTATAGCAGTAGAGTCAATAGTAACATTAGGAAATATTTTTACATTTTGATTAATTAATTTAGATTTTTTAAAATCAATTTCATTAGACATAATTAAATTGGTATTTTTATCATTATTAAAAATTTCAGAAATACAAGCTAATGCATAGTAAGGATTGCTAACAATTATAGGAGAACAATTTTTTGGTAAATATTGTGCATATTCTTTTTTTATAAGACAAGCTTTAGCGATTGTTTTGGATAATTGATTTAAATATTTATCATTGGAAAAGAATGATAATTCGTTATTATTTGCATTAGAGATACTGTTAATACCTGTAAAATCTTCATTTATATTAACTTGAGATTCTACAATTAAAGAATTGCTTTTTAATGACTCAAGAATCTGTGAATATTTAATTTTTTTCAAAGCTATCAAATTTTAATTCAAAAATAATTTTATTTAATTCAGTTTCAATATTATTAGTAATATTGATATTATTAGATGCCATCAAGTAATTTGTTGAATTTAGTATTAAATCTATCTGATTTGCACTAGCATAATTTTCAATTATTTCAATGATTTCTTCAATAATTATATTTCTTATAGATGAAATTTGATTTTGATAATGTAAATTATATTCATTAACATCATTCTCAAAATTTTGAAGTTTGATATTATAATTATCAATCATATTACTAATTTCATTATTACTTAAAATTACTTTTGAGGATTCAATTTCTTTTAATTGATTTTCTAAATTTTTCTCTTCTTGTTTAAGGGTGCTTTTATATTTT
>CACDMT010000015.1 GCA_902553945.1 uncultured Alphaproteobacteria bacterium
TTTAAAAAAAAAGTATCAACAACCTGATTAAAAACTGTTGTTACTAAACCAACTTCATACCAATTATTGTTTAAATCATAAAAGACAGTATTAAGAAAGGCTATAGAGACAAATAGTAGAAAAAATTTTAACAATACTAATCTATTTTTAATTCCTAAGAAAAATTTAGAGCCATTAATTAGTAAAAAAATAGATATAAAATAAGATGAATGCCCAAATAAAACCATCATCAAACTTGATGTATATGCGCCAACATAACCAAGATAATTAGAAATATTGTCAGAGTATGTATTATCAGCATATTGAGAAAATCCAGGATCATCTGAACTATATGAAATTAAACTAATAAATAGAAAAATTGAAAATATAGATATGGTGATACCAAGTGAAAATTTTAATATAAATAATTTAAATGACCCATATTTGAACATATATAGTATCTTTGTAATACATTTAGATTATGGTAATTCGAAGAAAATTATGAAAGAAATTTATACCAATATACACATAATAGGCGGGGGTTTAATTGGATTAGCCACCGCATATTGTTTGTCTAAACTTAGTTATAATATTGTTGTTTCTGATAAAAAATCTACTTTTGCAGATCTTAATAACAAAGATGATAACAGAACCGTTGCTATTTCAGAAGGAACAAAAAATTTTCTTGAAGAGTTAGGGGTTTGGAAAAGTTTATACAAAAATAGCGAACAAATTAAAGAAATAAAGGTTGTTGATAGGAATTTTACAAACAACCTTGTTTTTGAAAATAAAAGAAGTAAATCAAATTTAGGCTACATTATCAAAAACAAAACCATACTTAAAAAAATATATCTAAGATTAAAAAGTATGAAAAATGTAACTTTCATATCAAATTCAAATGTTTGTTCAATTGATTATAAAAATAATTATATATATTCAAAGAGCAATGTATCATTGATTAAGTCAGATTTAATCATTGCTGCTGATGGTAAAAACAGTAAGGTTAGAAATATTATCAAAACCCCACTTTATAAAAAAAATTATAACCAATCAGCTTTGGTTGTTTGTTTCACACATAAAAATAGTCACAACAATACTGCATATGAGTTTTTTTATAAAAACGGACCCTTGGCTATTTTACCAATGAAAAAAGAATCTGGTAATTTTTGTAGTTCTATAGTTTGGTCTAATGATGCTGATATTCTAAATCAACTTATGTCAATTGATGAAAGTGAATTAATAAATATATTAAACGAAAAAATACACCAATCAGTTGGTAAGGTAAAAAAGATTTTTTCAAAAAATCTATTTCCACTTACATCTCATTTAAATTCTAAATTTTATGATAAAAGATTAATATACGTTGGTGATTCAGCACACTCAATACATCCAATAGCCGGACAAGGTTGGAATCTAGGTATGAGGGATGTTAAAAAAATATTTGAAATTTCAAAAAAATATCATGAACTAGGTATTGATTTAGGTGGATTAGAATTTTGTAAAAAATATAATGACAAATCATATTATGATGCATATCAACTTTATCAGATAACAGATAAGTTGGATTATATTTTTAAGCTCAATAAACCACCTTTTTTGTTTATTAGATCATTAGGTTTTGATATTTTAAATAAGAACGATAAAATTAAAAATTTAATTAGTGACTTTGCAATGGGTGTTTAATTTATACTTTTTTGTTCACCTGTTTCATAAATTTCTAATTCAATTATCGACAATAATTTATTATAAAAATCAGTAATATTTTTAGTTTCTAATAATGTTTGTTTTTCAATATCTTTAAATGGAGATACCATTGCTATAAACTTAATAAGTTGATCTATATCAATTTTATCAATTTCGCTTAAATCAAGATTTATATTTTTAATATTTATATAGTTTTGATAGTTATTTATTAATTTTGAACGCATATCTTCACTCAATTTATTTTTTATATCTGGTTTATAAGTTAAAATATTTGCAGATATCATCCTGAATTTATGTTTTTTATCTAACTCTTTATTTATCTTAAAACAGCTAGATCCAGAGAGGCTAATAAGATATCTTCCATCATTTGTTTCACTAAAACTCACTATTTTTCCAAGACAACCAATTTTAAAAAGTTTGTTTTTACTATCTGATTGTATCATTCCTATATACCGTTTGTTTGCTAATGCGTAATCAACCATTTCTAAATATCTTTTTTCAAAAATGTTTAACGGCATATTTGTTCCTGGAAAAAGTACTGCACCATTAAGAGGAAAAATTGGTATTTCCATACTAAGAAAACATAATCTGTGAGAGTTTTTTTCTATAGACAATTGTATATTCATTAGTATTACCAAGTACATCAAAAAATTCTAACATTTTTATTTTTATCTTATCTTTGTTTTTTGGATAATTTTTTAATAATAACTCCATACAACTTTCATAATCTTGAATAGAGAAATATTTATCAGATACCTCTAATATTAAATTAATATCATTTGGCTTTTTTTCTAATTTATTAATCAAGTCATCAATATTTGGTCCTGATAAATTTTTTTTAATAATATCTAATTTTTTTATTAATTTTTTTTATTTCATCTTTTTCTTTAACTTCTTTTTCTAAAGAACTAATGAACGTATCAAATTCTTCAAATTGCCTTAGTTCAATAAGACATTCTAAATAAAGCTCTAATGCTCTTATTTCTTCGGGATTGTTAGCAATAAACTCAAGTAATAAATCTTTATTTTCCTCAAATTTATTTTCAGACATTCCAATTTTTATTTGTTCATAAAATTCAGTGAAATCTTCATTTATTTTTGAACCTAAACATTTTTCAACAAAATCGATAATTTGTTTTTCTGGAAGAACACCCTGAAAAGCATTAACTATTTGTTTATTTTTAAAAGCATAAACAGTTGGTATTGATTGTATTCTTAGTTGAGCGGCAATTTGCTGGTTATCATCTATGTTAATTTTTACCAATGTTACTTTGTCTCCACATTGTATAATAATCTTTTCTAATAGAGGTGTTAATTGTTTACAAGGACCACACCAAGGTGCCCAAAAATCAACAACAATTAATTTATTTTGACTGGCTTCAACGACCTTATCATTAAAATCAACCTCATTAACATCAATTATATTGTTATTTTCATTCATAAATATCAACTACACTATAAGTGTCCAAAGAAAAAATATTAATTTTTTTTTTATTTTCAAGAATAAAACCAATAAACTCTTTAGTTTTTATTGTTATGGTAGTTGTATTAATAAGTGGGTGGAAATTAACTACATTACTTCTCGCAAGTTTTTCATCTAAATAAAAAGAAACTTCATTTTTTTTATCATTTAAAAGGGAGTATGGTGAAACAGATCCAGGCCTAATACCTAAGTATTTTTGTAAATATATCTCATTTGCAAATGAAAGGTTCTTGGCATCAATTGATTTAGAGAAACGTTTTAGATCAATTTGAGCATTTTCATCACAGCTAAAAAGAAAAAATTTATTTTTTTTATTTTTTAAAAATAAGTTTTTTGTATGTGACCCATCAATTTCTCCCCTTAATTTTTCCGAGTCTTCTACGGTAAACAATGGTTTGTGATCATGAATTTGAAAATCTAGACCTTTTGCTCTAAGTAATTCTAATAAATCTGATTTTGACAACATAAATTTAATTATATTAATAAAGAAATAAGGTATTTAAATAAAAATTGAAAATTAAAAATGAATAAAAAAGCAATAGTAATTGGTAGTGGTTTTGGGGGAATAGCTGTTAGCTTAAGATTAAAAAAGCTAGGTTTTGATACAACAATTATTGAAAAACTTAATGACATAGGTGGAAGAGCGAGAGTTTTTGAAATTAATGGATTTAAACATGATGCAGGCCCAACAGTTATAACTGCACCTTTTTTATTTGATGAATTGTTTGATTTATTTAACAAAAAAAGAAGTGATCATTTAAATTTTGTATCATTAGAGCCTTGGTATAGATATTATTTTCATGATGGTAAAACTTTTGATTATTCCTCTACTATTGAAAAAACAAATAATGAAATAAATAAATTTAATAAAAAAGATGTTGATGGGTATTCAAAATTATTAGAACAATCAAAAAAAATTTTTGATATTGGATTTACAAAGCTTGGAGATCAGCCTTTTTTATCTTTTTTTAAAATGCTTGTTTTGATTCCAAGTTTAATTAAATTAAAAAGTTACTTGACTGTTTCACAACTTGTAAATAAGTATTTAAAAAACCCATATCTAAGAAAAGCATTTTCCATTCATCCACTTTTAGTTGGTGGCGATCCTCACACAACAACTTCAATTTATTTACTTATTCATTATTTAGAGAGAAAATGGGGAGTTTATTTTTGTATGGGGGGCACTGGTAAAATTGTATCTGAGTTAAAAAAATTAATGATTGAAAATGATATCAAAATTAAAACAAACACTAATGTAAAAAAACTTATTGTTGAAAATAACAAAATTATAAACATAGTAACAGATAACGAAAATATAACAGATTTTGATCTTGTTGTTTGTAATGCAGACCCACCAACAGTTTATTCTGAGATGCTTAAAAATTTTAACCTTAGAAGGCCATTTAGAAATCCAAAAAAATTACAATACTCAATGGGTTTGTTTGTGCTTTTTTTCGGCACTAAAAAAAAATATGACAATGTTGCACACCACACTATTTGGATGACTGAAAGATTTAAATTTTTGTTAAATGATATTTTTAAAAAAAAAATATTACCAAAAGACTTTTCTTTATATATTCACCGACCTACTGCAACAGATAAATCTTTTGCACCAGAGGGTTGCGACAGTTATTATGTATTATGCCCTGTTCCTAATTTACTAGGAAAAATTGATTGGGACAAAGAATCAAATAAATTAAAAGATAGAATTATAAATGAATTATCACGAACAATAATGCCTGGCTTAGAAAATAAAATAACGAATGCATTTTGGATGAGCCCAAAAGATTTTAAAAATGATTATAGATCAATGCATGGATCTGGCTTTTCTATTGCACCTATTTTTTCTCAATCAGCTTGGTTCAGATATCACAATAAAGATAGTAAAATTAATAACCTTTATTTTTCTGCCGCAGGCTCTCATCCTGGTGCGGGAATACCAGGAGTTCTTTCTTCAGCGAAAGTTGTTGAAAAAATTATTAAAGATGATTTTAAATTATAATGCACAATATAAAATTTAATTCTTTAGATGACTTAAAAAAAGAAGGTAAAAGTTTTTACTGGGCCAGTTTTTTTCTACCAAGAAATTTGAGAAACAATGTTGCAACTTTATATTCTATATGTAGAAATTTTGATAATATCGCAGATAATGATGATAAGGATAGATCTAAAAAATTACAAATCTTAATTAATGAAATTAAGGCAAACAAAAACAACAAAATAAATAAATTTTTTACAGAAAATAAAATTGAAATCTCCATATTAGAAGATTTAGTTCAAGGCTTAATTTTAGATCAATCTTTAATTAGAATACAAAATGAGAAAGAACTAGTAACGTATTCTTATAAAGTTGCAGGAACAGTTGGTTTAATGATGTCAAAAGTAATAGGTATAACAAATAACCAATCTAATTCTAGTGCCATAGACTTAGGAATAGCAATGCAAATGACGAATATTGCAAGAGATATATTTGAGGATGCTAATATGAATAGGATTTATATTCCTTTGGATTGGATAAAAAACATAGATATAAATCTTCTAAAAAATGAAAATAAAATATCATATGAACAAGAAGTTATTATTTCTAATGCAATATTTAGACTATTAGAATTATCAGAAAAATTTTATTTAAATGGATTTGCTGGAATGAAATATATTCCCTTAAGACCAAGATTATCAATATTTATCGCTGCAAAAATATATAGGGGAATTGGTTTAAAAATTAGAAGAAGAGGAAAAAAATATAATAGGCAGAGAATATATTTAAATATTTTTGAAAAAATATTAATTACTTTTCAGTCATTTTTAACTTTTATATTTCTAACTGCTTTTAGTTATAAATATATTAAATTAAGAGACACTTTACCCAATGAAAATCTATAAAGCAGCTATAATAGGATTGGGTTCAAGCGGTCTTGCCGTTAACAAATTAATTTATGACAATAAAGATAATGAGGTAATTGCATTTGATAATGCAAATATAAATAATAGAAATAACTACTTTGGGTTTTGGTTAACAAATTGGATGAAACCCTATGAAAATTTGATTGAAAAAAAATGGAATAGTTGGCAGATAAGTAATAACAATCTAAAAATAATACACAGTGATGAAAATCACCCTTACTGTGTAATTAGTTTTGAGAATTGGAAAAAGTTTTGTTTAGATACTAAAAATAAATTTAAATTAGTAAATAAAAAAGTAATTAAATATTTTCCTAAAGAAAATTTTTATAAAATAATTACCGAAGATAATAAGGAGTATTTAGCTGAAAAAATTTATGACTCAAGATTTAAAAAAAAAAGAAACAATGAATTAATTCAACATTTTTATGGAATAACAATAAACACAAATGACAATACTTTTAATGATAAAAAAATAACACTTATGCATTTTACAAAAGTAGAAAATTTTTTACATTTTATTTATATTTTGCCATTTAGTCACAACAAAGCTCTTATTGAGTCAACGGTGTTTTCTAAAAATAATTTAAGTGAAAATTGGTACAAAGAACAAATAAATAAATATTTAAAAGAAAATTCAATTAATGTTACCCAAGAACTATCATATGAGAAAGGTATAATACCGATGTTTTTTGCTGACGAGAAAAAATCTCCCTATCCAAATATTTTTAATATCGGAATAAGGGGTGGAGCATGTAAGGCTTCTACCGGATATGCGTTTGCGTTCTTGGTAAAACAAATTCAGCTTTTAAAAAAAACAAATAGTAAAGAAATAAATATTCATAGTTTTATAGAAAAGAAAATGGACCAAGTATTTTTAAATTATTTAAAAAATAATAATGAGTATGGTGATTCTTTTATTAAAATTGCTAAAAATTTAAATGGAAATGAATTTCAAGATTTTATGATGGGTCAATCAACCTTTAAAACTAAGTTTAAAATAATAAAGAGTATGCCAAAATTTCCATTTATTAAGGCATTATTTGGATAGTTGTTATGTTAGAACTTAATATACTAAATGTTATTTCATTTCTTTTAATATTTTTTATTGGCTTACCTCACGGGTCATTTGATGGGGCAGTGGCATCTCTAGTAGGTTTTAATTCAAAATATGAATTCTTAAAATTTCTTTTATTTTATTTATTATTATTTTTTTTAGTTATTTTATTTTGGTTTTATTTCCCTATATTTTCACTAATTGTATTTTTGTTAATGACGATAGCCCATTTTGGTTTATGTGATTGGTCATTTTATAAAATTAATAATCATAAAATTTTTGTTAGCTTTACATATGGTATGACAGTAATTTTTGGAATTATTTATTTTAATGAAGATCAATCATTTATAATTTTTGAATATTTAACAAACGAAAATATTTATTTTTTTCAAGCATATTTATTTATACCTTATATTTTAACGATAATATCAATAATATATTTTATTTATATTTCTATTGCTGAATCAAAGTTAAGAATTGGTATTTTGGAAATATTTTTTTTATTATTTATTTTTTATTTTTTTGATCCCCTATTGAGCTTTACAATATATTTTTGTTTTTTTCACACGTACAAACATCTAAGCCATTTAATAAAAAATGTTCTATTATATCTTCCAAATAAAAAAATCGTTCTTTATTCAACTATTGCCTTTACATTAATTTCATGGTTTGGTGGTATAACTATAGTTTTTTATTTGGCTCAAAATTTTTCACTTTATGAGTCAATTCTCAAAGTAATTTTTATTGGTCTTGCGGCTTTGACATTACCTCATATGATACTTGTAGATTTAGTTTATAGACGCAAGTTCAATTAAACTTATGCTCTAATGTTGACTTATAAAACTAAAGTGTTAATTGTGTTTCTTAAGCGGGCGTAGCTCAGGGGTAGAGCGCAACCTTGCCAAGGTTGAAGTCGAGGGTTCGAATCCCTTCGCCCGCTCCAAAATTCTAGATAAATTAGTTTTAATCGGCTTAATATCGGCACTTGAAAAATTATATTCTTGATGAATTAAAAAAATTAATAGAGTTTCAAAATATTAATATGAAATTTGTCTCAATTTTACTTTTCCTAGTTTTTTATTCTTTTATGAATGTTTATGCTAAACCACCATACGATGGAACCATTTGGTACTTTCCAGATGTAATTAATTCTAATGATCCAACAACATTTCAGGAATTAATTTATGTTGGACAAGATAATCGTGAAATGTTTGATCGAAGAAAAGGGGGGCGTTGGGTAACTAAAAAGGCATTCTTGTTTAATGCAATTTATGAAGATACAACAGTCGAAATTCAAGTTAACCCTGAGTTTAAAAATGTCGATAAAGATTTTGAAATTCAAGATAAAGCTTATAAAGAAGCGCTTTACTATTCTGAAATAATTGGAAGACTTCCAAACTTTTTACTTACAAATGTAAAAACTGTATGGATACATAAAGGAAATAAAGATTGGGGTGGTGGAAATGAAAACTTACTTATTCATACCGGTAGGAGTAAAGAATATATTTCCTTAGAAATAGTTGAAGAGGTTCTTATTCATGAGAGCGGCCATACTTCCTTAGATTGGAGTTGGGGAGGATTAATTAATCAAGCTCAATGGCAAAAAGCTAAAAGAAAAGATAAAGAATATATTTCTGACTACGCAAAAAAATTTCCTGATAGGGAAGATATTGCGGAGAGTATTTTACCATGGATTGCTGTACGTTATCGTTTAGACCGAATATCCAATGAAGATGCTGAAACTATTTTAAAAACTATACCCAATCGTTTAAAATTTTTTGATGAACAAAATTTTAATATGTATCCATTGGTCCCTCGGGATTAATCTATGATTAATAACGGAGCATTGCCACCCGGCGGATTTGGAAACTAATGTATATTAGTTGGTAAAAATTAATCTTATAAAGTTAAGTAGCCTTTGCGTTTAAATATTGATACAATTATGCGTCGATAAATGTTATAGATTCATTAAGAAAAAAAACAATCTTCCACTTAATTACATCACAGAATAATTAATAAAATGAATGATTTAAAAAAATTTTATGAAAATAATACAAAAAAAAACCTTAATAAATGGAAACATTATTTCGATATATACGATGAGAATTTTTCTAAATTTAGAAACAAAAAGATTACAATAATTGAAATTGGAGTTTTTAGAGGAGGCTCATTAACAATGTGGAAGAGTTATTTTGACCCTCAAACGAAAATAATAGGTATAGATATTGACCCTGCATGTAAACAGTATGAAACAAAAAATACTAAAATATATATTGGTGATCAAACAGATGTAAGTTTTCTTCAGTCTATCTTAAATGAAAATGAAAAACCAGATATCATTATAGATGACGGTGGTCACACCAGTAATCAACAAATAAGTTCTTTTAATTTTTTATTTCAAGAATTGAAACTTGGAGGAGTGTATTTGGTTGAGGATACTCACACATCTTATGCAAAAGAATTTCAAGATAGAGATGACAAACTGACTTTTACAGATTATGCAAAAGTTTTATCAGATGAATTGAATGACTGGTATAGAATTAAAAATTATAAAATTTATAAACAAAAAATCGATCAAGTTGATGTAAGTTATTGGGCAAAATTTATATACAAAGTATCCTTTTATAATAGCATTATTGCTATTGAAAAAAGACGAAACGAAATTCCATATAGTGAAATAAGGTAGTTATATAATAATATATTTATTTAAAATAAAAAAAATTTTTACTCATTAGTTAAAAATTGATTATAAATTTCATTGGCATATTTAATATTTATATTTCTTGCTGATTCTAATGTTAAATCAGTTTGTAAATAATACATTTTTTCTGCTAATGGTTTTTCAAAGTTTTTACTATGATAAATTTCAACTTTTTTATCAAGTAATTTTGCCCAATACCAAATATGATAGGATGTAGTTATAACTTTTTCGCTAATAGAAATTTTATATATATTATCTTCAAACTTATCAATGTTAGTACTTTCACTTTTAGGTATCATTCTTTTGTAGTGACTAATTCTAACTTCACCTTTTCCACTTTTATTTATATGCTTATCAAAAATTTTTAACATACACGACGCGCATGGAATGTATGTAAATATTGTATTTTCTTGTCTACACCCAATAAGGTTAAAATCATTATATAATTCTTTTAGTTGATATTCTTTATCAATACCCACACCCCACAATATATATTTTTTAGCTTTAATTTTATTTATCCAAATATACAGCAGGTCGAACCACACTTTCGTGCTAATCAAACCACCCCCACCAATTATTAATATATCACACTCAACAATCTCTTTTGGAGGCTTTAAAAAATCTAAAAAATAATTTTCATAACCATAATACTTAAAATATCTCATAGGTGCAGACGCCATATCCCCTGCATTTTTTTTGTCATATCTATGAACATTGATAATTTTTTTCATAAAAATAATAATTTTAATTCTTAAATATTGAACTCTGCCTTTTTGTAAAATACAATTTAAATCAATTTAGATATAATGAATAATTTTGATCATATTTTATGGGTTTTTTCGTCTAAGGCCTTTTTACCCAGTGATATTATAGGCGGAATATATCCAGCAAATTTTTTAAAAATTAAGCAGTTAATTTTTTTATCAAACCATGATCCCTCTAAAACATTAGATATTTTAAAACCAAAATTAATAATATTAGGAAAGTGTTTAAATTCAAATATTATAAACTTAACATTAGAGGCAAAAAAAAGAAAAATTTACATTATTTCAATATTTGATGACTGGCATTTTGAGCCTCAAAGCTCTAGAGAAAAAATTAAATTCAATTTTAACAAAGAATTAGCATTTTTATCAGACACACTAATTGTTAAATCAGAAGGTGCAAAAAAACTAATAAAAAAAAATTTAAATATTGAATCTAGAATAATAAATGACTGTGTTAGATATAAATCGTTAGAACCTAGAAGCAAAATTAGTGATGAGCCTAAACTTTTATGGTTTGGCACATCATCTAATCATGATACGTTAATAACAGCAATAAATGAAATAATCGAAACTAATGTTTATTTTAGTTTATCAATAGTTACCAATGTAACAGAAAATATTAAAAATTTTATTGATAATATTAATAAAGATAAAATAAAAATTAAAATCATAGAATTTTCAGAAAGTGATCTTATAAAAGAAGCAGAACTTTCAGAAGTTATTATAATACCACTATTTAATGATTTTAAGAGACTAGTTAAATCTTCAAATAGATTTGTGGATGCAATAAATTTTGGAAGATTGATAATTACTAATAAAACAAAACTACACGATGAATTAAAACCTTATTGTTACTCCGGCAATATAATTGATGGAATAAATTGGGGAAAAAAAAATCAAAAAAAATTATTTAACATGATTGTGAAAGGGCAAAATTTTGTAAAAAATTCATATAGTATTAAATCTATTGCTTTAGAGTGGAAAAAATTAATTAATGATAAAACAATAAAATTATAATGTGTGGAATATACGGAATAACTGAAAATAACCCAAATCTTATAAGAAAAATAATTAATTTATGTAGTCATAGAGGCCCTGACGGCTCTGAAATTTATAATGATGAAAGAATAACATTGGGTCATAATCTATTAGCCATTACTTCTAGCCCTGCTGAAGGTATTCAACCTTGGTTATCAAATAATGGAAATGTATTAGTTTATAACGGTGAAATTTTTAATTATGAGGATATACTTTTAAAATATAAAAAAAAATATTTACCTAAAACTTCTTGTGACACAGAATTATTAAGTTGGTTACTTGATAATTTTTCATATCAAGAAGTTATATCAAATACTATAGATTCTATGCATGCTTTTGCTTATTACAATAAAAAACAAAATGAACTTATACTTTCTAGAGATCATGTTGGAATAAAGCCAATTTTTTTTGCTGAAACAAAGTCTGGAATTATATTTTCTTCAGAAATAAAAGCTTTAGTAGATCAAGTAAAAACATCTAATATAATAGACAGACTGGCCCTTGCCTGTACTTGTATGCTCGGGGTAAACGTTTTACGACAAACCGTATTTAAAGGAATATATAAAGTTCTCCCAGGAGAAACTATAATTTATGATTTAATGAAAAAAAAGATTAAGAATTCATTTAGAACTTTAATAAAGCCTAACTCCAATAACAAATTTGACTCTGATGAATTTTATTTTAAAACTTCAAAAGCAATCAATAATTCAACTCTAGGTTTGCGAAAGTTTGGAATATTTTTATCTGGTGGAATAGATTCATCTGTCATGGCTTATGAATTAAACAAATCTATTAAACCACTAAATACTTTTACTAACATTATGGATCCAAACATTATTATTAATAATGAAGATCATAATAGCGATGCTACTATTGCTAGTAAATTTTCAAAACACGAGAATTTTAATCATCAGGAGGTTAGAATAACGCCAGAAATAATTTCTAAACACTGGGATAATACAATTAATACTATTGAAGAGCCTAGATACAATTGGAATTTACCAATGTATTATTACACAAATAAAATTTTATCTGAAAGTAATATAGTCGTAACTATGGCAGGAGATATAGGGGATGAAATATTCGGTGGCTATCCACATTATTATAGAATGATGCAAATGAAAAACAAACCAAAAAGTTGGAGTGATTTTATTTTACTATGGATGCGAAAGTTTGCTGCACCAGTAAACTTAAATATGAAATTTAATTATAACGATCTTCACCAATTGCTTTTAACGGCATTGCCTGAAGAATTATGGAATCCAGATGATTTAGCTAATTCCGCTATGGCTCTTGATTGTATAACAACTGTTTCAGAGGATTTTTTTTCTAGAAATGATAGATTTGGGATGAAATTTTCAATGGAAGGTAGATTTCCTTTAGCTTCTAAAGAGTTTATGCAATATTGCCTTTCCATTAATTCAAAATTTAAAATAGGCACTGATAAAACAGAAACTAAAATTCCAGTTAAGTTATCTTACAAAGATAAAATTCCTAGTTATATTCTCTTAAAGCAAAAGACCGGATGGTCTGTTCCAATAACAAGTTGGTTACAAGATTCAGACGTATTAAAAAACAAATATTTACAAACAATTAATACTGAAGATGGAATTAAAGAGATTTTATCAAAAAATAATTACAAAGATAATGAAAAAAGAATTATAATTACCTGGATGCTAAGAACTTGGGCACAACAATATAAAATGTCTATTTGATTAATATGTTTGTTATTCAAACAGATCATTTTGTAAATCAAAATATCACAAATAGTTTTGCTAAGGGAACCAATTCTAAACTGATAAATATTAAAGAATATAAATTTAATGAGTCTGATAAAATTGCATCGTATGGTATTTTAAGAGGTACTGGTGAAATATTAAAAAAATCTAATAATTTTTTATATATTGACCATGGATATATTAATGCTTCAGAAAGAAGCTTTAGTAACAAAGGAACATTAATAAAAAATCTTGATGGTTATTTTAGAATTGTTAAAAATGATTTTATTGGTTTTAAAGTTAACAATTATGATGAAAACAGAATTAAAAAATTAGATCTTAAGTTTTCTCCCATAAGAAAATCAGGAGAATACATAATTCTATCAGAGCCATCAGCAAATATGAAAAATTTTTATAATTTAGATAACTGGGTAGAAGATACAATAAATAAAATTAAAAATTACACAGATAGAAAACTTTATGTTCATAATAAATTTTCTGAAATTCCATTAGATAAATTACTTACAAGAGCCTGGGCTTTTGTTAGTTTTCAATCTACAGCAGGTTTTAAATCAATGTTAAAAGGTGTGCCTGCACATTTTACTCACAAAAATCTTAGTAATATTAATTCAATCGAAAATATTGAGTTTGGTAAAATTAACTATGATGTTTTTAAATCATTATCTTATAATCAATGGACTCTTGAGGAAATGGAACAAGGAATAATGAATAATTATTATGATATTAAATGAGCACTATTTATTAATTAGTGATATATTAAAACTAATTACAATTCTTTCTTCATCAGATAAATTTTCATTTACTGAGTGATCCAAATAACTTGGAAACATTACCAACCCACCTTCTGATGGACTTATTGAATTTACCATAGCATTTAAACTATTTGGTTCTTTTGCCGTAGGGTGAAAATAAATTGGCGCTGGTCTTGGGTCATAAAAAACAATATCACCAGAATTTTTAGGTGCTCTAACATAATATGCAGCACTTAAAGCACTATTCCCATGATGATGACGTGAATTAGCGGCACCACCTTTATTAATAATTGCCCACATATTAGAAATTTTAACACTTTGTTTAATTAAGTCCCAACTCATATCGTTTAATATTTTATTTATTTTAGGTGATATTAACTCAATAAATTTTTTTGGAATCTCATGTTTCATATCAAAATCTTTTGAGTGCCAACCCTTAATATTGCTTTTTACTACACCTTTATTATCTATATTTTGTAATTCATTGATGTAAGAATATAGTAATTCATTAGTTTCTTTGTAATTTTCAACTTTTGAAGCCCAAACAGGTGTTGAAAAAAAAAGATTAGGTGAATTCATACAAATATTTATTTTTGTGTATAATAAAAATATATTTAAATCACAATCTAGTAAACAGTTAATGCAAAAAATAAGTACTAATTTAAAAAAAGATTATGAAACATTAGTAAAATTAGGAATATCTAATATAAAAAGTAATAACTTTTCAGAAGCTATAAAAGACTTAAAAAAGGCAATAAATATTGATAATAAAGCTCCTTTAGCTCATATAAATTTAGCTAATCTACATATAATTAATAAAAATTTAGATCTATCACAAGAAATACTTTTTGAATATATTCAAAAGTTTGGTTTTAATGAAAAAGTAGCAAATCATTTAGGAAAAATCTGCTTTAAATATAAAAAATTTATAAATCTAGAAAAATTAATCACTTTATCAAAATTAAATACAAATAAGGTTGAAAAAGAAAAATATTTTATTTTTTTTCTTAAAGGTAGGCGTCATGAAATATTAGATGAAACTACTAAGGCTATAATTGCATATAAAAAATCGATAGATTGTAACAAAAGATATGAGCAGACATACAACTATTTACTTAATTTACTTGAAAAAACTAATGATTTTTTAACATTAAAAAAATATATTGATATTGGTATTAAAAATACAAAAGAAGAAAATAATATTCACAACTTTTTATTTTACAAATCTCTTTTATTAAATAGGTTAAATAAATTTGAAGAATCTGAAAAAATTATAAATAATGAAAAATTAGAAAATCATTTTTATCATAATAATTTCTTTTATTTAAAATTATTAGATATTAGAGCAAAAAACAATGAAAAACTAAAAAATTTTAAAATTGCATTTAATAATATTGAAAAAAGAAATAAACTACTTCAGTCACTAGATGAAAATAAAATTTATAATAAAGAAGTAATATATGAAACTATAAAAAAATATAAAAACTTTTATAAATTTGAAAATTTTAATAAAACATCATCAATAAACCAAAAAAAAAATCGTCAAATAGTTTTTCTAGTTGGTTTTCCAAGATCTGGTACTACTTTACTAGATACAATTTTAAGAACTCATTCAAAAATATCTGTATTAGAAGAAAAGCCATATTTATTAGAGTCGAGACATGAATTTTTTAAAAAAAATGATAATAAATTAGACTCTTTATTAAATATTTCACCTAATCAAATAAATAATATTAGGGAAAGCTATTTCCATAAAATTAATATTAAAGAATATTCATTAGATTCAACAATTATTGATAAACTACCTTTATCAATGATTGAATTGGGCTTTATTAAAACTATTTTCCCAGAGTCTAAAATTATTTTGGCACTAAGACATCCATGTGATGTTGTTATAAGTTGTTATTTTAGTTATTTTAAGATTAACGAGGCAATGATTAATTTTTTAGATTGGAATGATACAATTAATTTTTATAATAAAACTTTTGATCTTTTTGAATTTTATGAAACTGAACTTAAAATAAATTATTATAAAATTAAGTATGAAGAGATTGTATTCGATTTTAAGAATCAAGTTGAAAAAATCTTAAATTTTCTTGATTTAAAATATGAAAAAAGTTTAGAAAATTATTATAATACTGCTAAAAAAAGAGAAAAAATATCAACACCTAGTTACTCTCAAGTTGTACAACCTTTATATACAAGTTCAATTGATAGGTGGAAAAATTATAAACAAATAATTAATCCTGAAGATAAACTTAAAAAATGGATATCTAAATTTAATTATTAAACTTTTTCTTTAAAATATTTTTCAACTAACTTTATTGTTTTAAAAATACGCTTTTGATATTTACTATAGTTTTTCCTACCACTTGCAATTTGAGGATGCTTTTTAATTAAAAAATTTATATATCCTGGTGTTTTATTATCTATATTCAATGTTTAAACAGTCTATTTTTAGTAAAATATAAAATGATTTTATTTTTTATACAATAATTAATTATTTTTTTATCATTAATTGAGCCAGATGGTTTTACAATAGCAATACATGAATTTTTATTTAAGATTTTAACACTATCAGTAAATGGGAAAAAACCATCCGATCCACAAACAAAATTTTTTATTTCAAAATTTTCTTTTGAATTTTTTAAAGCGATATTTAATGAGTCAACACGGTTAGTCTGACCAGCTCCTATCCCAATAGTTTGTTGATCCTTAACTAAAACAATTGCATTAGATTTTAAATGTTTAACAACTTTAATACAAAAAAGTAAATCTTCATATATTTTTTTCGAAATAGGCATTGTGGTTATTGGCTTAATAAAATTTTTATTTATTTTATCTAAATCCTTGTCTTGATATAAAGTGCCAAATATAGTTGACCTAAATTGTCTTTTTATTTTTATTTGATTATCAATTTTTAAAATTATTAAATTCTTTTTTTGTTTTAAAATTTCTAAAGTTTTTTTGTTATAATTTGGCGATACAATTACCTCAAAAAAATAACGGTTTATTTTTTTTGCAAGCTTTTCAGTAATTTTTTTATTTAATAAAACTATACCTCCAAAAGCACTTTTACTATCAGATTTATATGCCTTATTAAACGCTTGTTCAATTGTGTTAGCTGAAGCAACCCCACATGGATTTGTATGTTTTATAATTACACAAGTTGGTGTATCAAATTCACTTAAGCAAGAAAGTCCACTATCAACATCAATAATATTGTTATAACTTATTGGTTTGCCATTTAGTTGCTTATTAAAAATATTTATAGATTTGTTATTTGTTATATATGATTTTTGATTTGGATTTTCTCCATATCTTAGATAATTTTGATTTTTAGCACTTTCTATATTAAACCAATTAGAAATTATATTATCATATGCACTGGTTTTTTTAAAAGTTTTTAATGCCATTTTTTTTCTAAAATTTAAATCAGTTTTACCAAAATTTTTATTCATATTTATTATAAGTTTGGAATAATCATTTATTTCAGAAATAGTTGTGATAAATTTAAAGTTTTTACTTGCTGCTCTTAACAAAGATGGGCCTCCAATATCTATCATTTCTATAATTTTATTTTCATCTTTGCTTTTCTTTATTATATTTTGAAATGGGTATAAATTAACAATAATTAAGTCTATATCTATAACTTTTAAATTATTTATTTCATTTATATCCTTTTGATTATCTCTTTTAAACAATAGCGAAGCATATATTTTAGGATGTAATGATTTAACTCTTCCACTTAAAATTTCTTTAAATTTTGTAATTTTATTTATATCTGTAGAACTATATCCTAGTTCTTTAATTTTTTTTGATGTTCCTCCAGTAGATATAAAACTGTATCCAAATTTAGTTAAGTTTTTACATAAATAAGATAATCTTTTTTTATCGTACACAGATATTAAAGCATATCTAGTTTTTAAATTTTTTGTATTGACCATTTTTCCACTTCTTTATTCTTTATTGCTAATCCTTTTATTACAATTTGTTTAATTTGATGAGTTTTGTTTTTATCAACATATATACTATCTTCTATATGTAATTGTGACTCAGACTTAAATAACCACATATTATTTAAAGGCGTTTTTAATATTATGTTTTTCTTATTATTTGTTAAATTATAAGTAATTCCAGGCATTAAATGAAACCTAATGTGATAGACAATTTTATTTGATAAAGTTTTTAAAGATATTACTGTATCCTCTCCCTCTAAAATAAAATCATTTTTATTTATTTTTAGTTTTCTTTTAATTATTTTACTAAATTTTTTTACGTATCCATTATGTGAGCCTTGTAAAGTTGTGAAATTTTCTGAATCTTCTCTATTAAACGATACTTTTTGAGGAAATTTAATATGCGGATTTTTTTCTTTAATTTCACTAATATTTGTATTTTGCAAAATAAGAGTTGAGTGAGCTGCACTATATCTAAGAAATTCTGGATTTTTACCCATACTTTCTGAAGCTCCACAATTGGTAATAATTTTTTCAGCATCAGCACTTAATTCAAAAGATAGTGTTCCAGAACTTAGAGTGCTACTAACCTCATCTTTATTTGGTTGAACAACATCAAAAAAAATTCTTTTTTTAGTATCAATATAAAAAGCAATCCCATTATTGTTGTCTAAAAATGATCTTAATTTAAGATATTCATCTTTATTAATGCTGTTATAAATTTTTTCAGTATAATTGTTATTAGTTCCATTAAACAAGGGAAGACTTCCGTTTAAATGAAAATATTGATTTAATATTGAAGACATTACAAGTACTGAAGAGTTTAAGTTTTTTGGAATTTCATAATCAAAATATAAAAAAATATTTTTAATTTCAGTAAGATTATTAATAAATTTTGCATGTTCAAGTAAATTATAACTTTTATGCATACCAAATTTATCAATTTGATTATCTAATATATAATCGATTAAAAATAAAAATTTTTTATTAAATTTATTAACCAAAAAACTTGCTAATATAGCGGCTTTTAAATCATAAGAAGTTATATTAGTAAATTTTTTATTATTAAATTCAAACAAAACTCTATTTATATGAAATAATACAATTTTATTTAATATTTTTTTTTCAGTTACTGATGAAGAGGAAGTTATAAATTCATAATTATAAAGTATATTAATTAATCTTTTAGACGCAAAATCTTTATTCCATGGATAGTTAATTTTGTTTTTGTTAATTTTAAACCATAAAATTATATTTTTTCTGGAGAGATTTATACCAATTTTACCCCCAAGATTTTTAGAAAAATTCAGAAAATCAAAATTTATTACATAATCATTTTTTAATTTGTAAAAGTTTTCTTTAAAGATAAAAGATTTAACTTGTTTATAATTAGTAAAGTCAATTTGTTTAAAATTTAAATCTTTATAATTAATTTTATTATTATTAGGTAAGAAAGGTAATTTTAAATATATTAATATTATTTTTTTTATTATTTTCATTTCTTTTAATTATTTTTAATTAAACATGCAGCGAAATAACCATCTATATTAAATTTGTCTATTTTTTTGGGCAAAGTATTCATATATTTATTTTTTAAAAAGTTTTTTGCATATTCTGAGCTATTTTTAAATGCACATAAATCTAGAGTAAAATTTTTATTTCTTTTTAAAAAATTATCTACTTGTTCAGTTGTTTCTTCTTTAAGAAAGGAACAAACCATATACAAAATTACACCTTTTTTATTTAAAAAAGTGCTAGCTTTATTTAATAACCCTTTTTGTAATTTTATTAATCCTAACATGTCTGGAGCTGATGTTTTAAATAAAATTTCAGGGTTTTTCCGTATTGTTCCTATGGATGAGCATGGTGAATCTAAAATAATAAAATCATATTTTTCTTTTAAGTTTGTATTTAATAAATCTAAATTTAGTATTTTAGCTTTAAAATTTAATCTTTTTAAATTTTCATTTAAATTTTTTAATCTAAATTTACTTTTATCATTTAGTGTCAACGAGATTTTTTTTGAAAGTATTTGAAAAGATTTGCCTCCAGGAGCAGAGCATAAATCTATAATTTTTTTATCTTTAAAATTATAATTTAAGTTTGATATTGGCCATGAAGATGAAAAATCCTGTACCCACCAATTTCCATATTTAAAAGATTTGATATTTTGTAATTTTTTTCTCTCTAATAAAAATGCTGAATTTGAAGATGTATAAAAAATTTTTTCTTCAAAAGTTTCCATTTTTTCTTTGTTTTTAAAAACTAAATGAAGGTTAGGCTCTTGGTAGAAATTATCTACAAATAATTTTTTTTCAGATATTGTAAGATTTTTAGCTTTTCTTTGAAACCAGTTTGGGAGATCACTAAATTTCATCCTGATATTTGAAAGATTTTCTTTATCTCTATTTATATTTTTAAGAGTAGCATTAATTAAACCTGGATTCACCCTAATTTTTTTTGCTAAACTTACACTACAATCTATAACTGCGTATTCTTTAAATTTCAAAAAAACAATTTGAGTAACTGCACTCAAAAGTAAAATTTCTTGACTAAAATTAGATTCTTTTCTTAAATATTTATTAATTATTTTTTTGACAAAAAAATACCGTCTCATTGAATTTAAACATACGTTATTAATAAAGGATCTATCTTTTTCAGAAAATATATTAATTTTATTCTGAATAGTTTGACTATCAAAATTTATATTATTTTTTTTTATTTCACACAAAATTTCATGAATTATTAATCTAGTTTTAATACCCTTATTCATCATTATTTATTAATATAATCTAATTTGTAGCAATTTATTTAAAAGGTATGTTATATCAATATTTATAATAAATATTTAAATAAATGAGAGGAAATCTTGAAACAATAGTTGGTGCGATGTTTGCTGGTAAAACTAGTGAATTGCTAAAAAGGATATTATGGGCAAAGCATCAAAATAAGAAAATTATTGTAATAAAACCAAGTATAGACAACAGGTATTCAAGTCAAAAAATCATTACACATAATGATTTAAGTCATGAGTGTTTTGCTATGATAAATTGGAAAGAAACTTTAGAACATTTTTCATTTAAAAAAGATAATACCGACGTAGTCTTTTTAGATGAGATTCAATTCATGGATACAAATGAAACCCTTTCAAATATTGAAAAAATTTTAAATGAAGGAATAGATGTTGTCTGTGCAGGCCTTGATCAAGACTCAAGAGGAAGGCCTTGGGAAACATCTTCTATGGTATTGGGTTTATCTGATAAAATTTTAAAGATTTATGGTTTTTGTAATGTTTGCGGAATGGAAGCAACAAAAACTTATAGAAAAACTGAAGGAGGAGACAGAACACAAGTGGGTGCAGCAAATATTTATGAGCCCAGATGTCTAAAACATTGGGAGCCAAGATAATTTTAAATATTCATTCTATTCTTTATTAGGTCATCAACAACACTTGGATCTGCTAGAGTAGAGGTATCCCCCAATTTATCAAATTCATTTTCTGCAATTTTTCTCAAAATTCTTCTCATTATTTTTCCAGATCTTGTTTTTGGTAATCCAGAAGTAATATGAATAAAATCTGGATTAGCAATAGGGCCAATTTTTTCACGTATAGTATTTTTAAGCTCCTGTATTAATTTACTTGATGACTCTTCCTTGGCGTTTAATGTAACATAACAATATAATCCACTACCTTTTATATCATGAGGATATCCAACTACTGCTGCTTCAGCAACTTTTGGATGAGAAACAAAAGCACTTTCAATTTCCGCCGTTCCAAGATTATGTCCAGAAACTATAATCACATCATCAACCCTTCCAGTAATCCAATAATATCCATCTTTGTCTCTCTTACATCCATCTCCAGTAAAATACTTACCATCAAATTGAGAAAAATAAGTTTTAATAAATCTATCATGATCCCCATAAACAGTTCTCATTTGACCAGGCCAAGATCTCTTCATGCAGAGCATTCCTTCACATTCACCTTTGAGCTCAACACCATTACTATCTACAATACAAGGCTCAATTCCATAAAAAGGTTTTGTTGCTGAACCTGGTTTTAGTTCAATAGCACCAGTTTGAGGAGAAATTAATATTCCACCAGTCTCTGTTTGCCACCAAGTATCAACAATTGGACATTTAGAATTTCCTGGAACTTCAAAATACCATTTCCAAGCTTCAGGATTAATCGGCTCTCCAACTGTACCTAATAATTTTAATGAATTTCTTCTAGTTTTGTTTACAGGATCATTACCTTCACGCATTAAAGATCTAATTGCTGTTGGTGCGGTATAAAAAATATTAACTTGGTGTTTATCAATAATTTCCCAAAACCTAGAAAAATCTGGATAATTAGGAACTCCTTCAAACATTAACGTTGTAGCACCATTTGAAAGTGGACCATAAATTATATAACTATGCCCAGTTATCCAACCAATATCAGCAGTACACCAATAAATATCTCCTTCATTATAATTAAATATATATTCATGAGTCATTGATACATAAACAATGTAACCCCCTGAAGTATGCATTACACCTTTTGGTTTACCAGTAGAGCCTGATGTATATAAAATAAACAAAGGATCCTCAGCACCCATAACTACAGGATCACACTTATCATTTACTTTTTCTAAAAGTTCGTCAAAATAAATATCTCTTTTTTTAATTAGATTAATTTTATTACCTGTTCTTTTAACTATTAAACATTTTTTTACATCAGGACATATTTCTAATGCTTTGTCAGTTGTTTCTTTTAATGGAATTATTTTACCACCTCTTAACCCCTCATCTGCTGTTACAACAAATTCAGATTTACAATCTTGTATTCTTCCTGCAATTGAATCTGCTGAAAATCCTCCAAAAATTATTGAATGAACAGCTCCAATTCTAGCACATGCTAGCATAATATATGCTAGCTCTGGTATCATTGTTAAATATATTGTAACCCTGTCACCTTTTTTAATACCAGATTCTTTAAGAGCATTTGCAAATTTACATACATTTTTTAATAATTCAGCGTAGGATATTTTTTTTACATCAGAAGGATCATCGCCCTCCCAAATAATTGCAATTTTATTTGGATTTTTTTCTGCATGTCTATCTATACAATTGTAAGAAACATTTAGTTCACCATCTTGAAACCAACTTATTTCAACGTTATCTTTTGAATAAGTTACTTCACTAGTTTTAGAAAATTTTTTAATCCAATCGATCCTATTAGCTTGTTTTGACCAAAAAGAAGAATTATCATTAATTGATTCATGATAAAGTTTATCATATTCCTCTTTGTTTACTTTAGCTTCTTTTAACCAGTTATCATTTATAATCATTGAATATAGATTAATTCGAAAAACTATTAAATTCAACTCTATTAATTAAAAAATATAACTTTATTTGAATATTTTTAAGCTCTAAATTATTTGTTAGATAATTTTATAATTATATCCCATTCAATTTTTTTTACTGGCATTACCGACAAGCGACTTTGTTTTACTAAGGCAATTTGTGTTAATTTATTATTTTCTTTTATTTCCTGTAATGTAACTACTTTTTTCAATTTCTTAATTGCTTTAACATCAACAACAACAAACCTTCCAGTTTTATCTGTAGGGTCAGGATAAAATTCTTTAACCACTTTTACAATTCCAATTATATTTTTTTCATTAACTGAATGATAAAAAAAACATAAATCACCTTTTTTCATTTTTTTTAGATTATTTCTTGCTTGGTAGTTTCTTACACCATCCCACATTGAGGGCCCTTCTTTAACTTGATCCTCCCATGACCAAGTATTTGGCTCAGATTTTAATAACCAATAATTTATCATATGAGTTTTTTCGCTATCTCCAATCTTGGATTAATATCAAAATATAAATTTTCTTTATTTTTATTATAGTTTTTATTACATGCCCATGCAATCATTGCAGCATTATCACTTATCATCTCTTTAATTGGAAAGAAAATTTTGATTTTATTTTTTTTAGCATTATCTTCTAATTTCTTTTTAATATATTTATTATTTGCAACACCACCAACAATTGAAACTGATTGAATATTAATTCCTTTTTGCTTCATATTTTCGATAGCTAATGATAATTTTAAATTAAGTATATCACAAATATTTTTTTGAAAAGAAGCAGACAAATTATATATAAACTCATTATTAATTTTATTTTTTTTAACCATTAGGCTTATGTGGGTTTTTATTCCTGAAAAAGAAAAATTTAAGCTTTTTTCTTTTGTCATAGGTTTTGGTAATTTAAAAAAATTTTCATCACCAAGTTTAGCCTTTTTTTCTAGTTCTGCTCCACCAGGATAAGGTAATCCAATTAATTTAGCAACTTTATCAAATGCCTCTCCTAGTGCATCATCAACACTTTCTCCAATTAATTCAACACTAGTTTCATTATTCATAAAGTAAATTTGAGTATGTCCTCCTGTTAAAAGCATAACAATTTGAGGGTAATCAATAGTATTATTAAAACTTGTAGATAATAGATGGCCCTCTAAATGATTCATTGGAACAAATGGTTTCTTATACCCAATCGCTAAAGATTTAACAAAAGTAGAGCCAACTAGTAAACAGCCGGCCAAACCAGGACCACATGTTGCTGTAAAGATATCAATATTTTTAGGGTTAAACGTAATATCACTAAATATGTCATGTGTTATTTTTTGAAGGATTTGCAAGTGAGATCTTGATGCTAATTCGGGTATTACACCTCCAAATTTACCATGTATTTCTTGAGAAAAAATAGTATGTTTAATAATTTCCTTGTTTTCCATTAAACAAATAGAAGTCTCATCACATGAGGTTTCTGCGGCAAAAATTAGCATAAAAATTTGGTACTATATTTTCCGCTGTTAAACAACAAACTAATAATGATAAATAAAAGATATGAAAAGAATTATTGATAATTTTTATGTGTTATCAAAACTATCCACTAGTTTAATACTCCTATTTATTATAATTTTTATGATATATATTTTTTATCAAAATTATCGAAAAGAAAATGAAATCGTCCAACAAAACATTTTAATTGAAGATGACTTTAATGCAAGTATTGAAAAAAACAACAATCAGATAAAGAATATTTCTACTGAGATAAATGAAACTAAATCTTCTTTAATAGAAATAGAAAAAGTAATTAAATCCTTATCTAGTAAAAAATCTGAACAAGAATTTGCAAATATAAATAAAAATATGGAAGTGTTAACACAAAATATAAAATATTTATCTGAAGAAATAAAAAAAATTAAAAATAATGATACAATTTTAAATCCAGAAATTATTGACGATGGTACATCTGATGTAATTAACCTAATATTAATAAAATATGAAAACAACTCTCCGCTTAATAGTGAAATAGATTATCTAAAAAAAATTTATGGTAATAAAAAACCAGAAATTTTTGAAAAAATAGAAATACTACTTTTAAAACCTTATAACGGACATATTTATCTTGAAAATTTATTTACAAGAGAATCAGATGATTTTTTTAAGAACAAAATAAAAAATAAATCAAATTTTTTTATAAGTGAAATTTTTTTACCATATGTAACTATATCCCCTTCTTCAGAAAACAATGTTGACGAAGATTCTATAAAACTAATTAAAGAATTAAAAAATAATATTAAAAATAATAAAATAATATCTGCTTATGATAAAATTAATAATGCAAAAGATTTAAAAGAATCGTTTTCTAAGTCTTTAAAAGAAATGCAAAAATATATTGAATTTAAACTTCAACTTAATAAACTAATTTAATGTTTAGAATCGCTTTTTTTGTAACTCAATTATTAGTTTTAATATTAATAATTTCTCATATTTTTTCAAACCCTTTTGTTGTTTCTTTTGATATAGAAAATTTAAAATATACTTTTTCATCAAATTTTTTTATTGGTTTGATAATTTTATTTATTTTTTTAATTATTTTTGTTTTTTATATTTTTTTTAGATCAAGAATATCATTCAGTAAATTTTTACTTAAAAATAAATATAAGAAAATAGAGAAAGGTTATAACTATTTTGTAGATGGAATGATAGCTCTCGCAAATAAAGATAATAAAACTGCAATAACCGCACACAGAAAGATGAATAATTTTTTGAAGGACGATCCTTCATTATCTTTATTGCTTCAATCAGAAGTTTATAAAATAGAAAAAAAATATTCAGAACTGAAAAATATTTATGAAAGAATGCTTAAATCTAAAAAAACAGAAACATTAGGATATAGAGGCCTAATGGAACAGAACTTAAATAACCAAGATTACCATCATGCATTTATTTATGGTGAAAAACTTTTTTATTTAAATCCAAAAATTGAAAAAATATATGAAACTTTAGTATACATAGTTGCGAAAACTAGAAATTGGAATCAATTAATTTCAATCACTGATAAAGCCTACACTTATAACTTAATAACAAAAGATAAATCAAATGAAAATAAATCGATTGCTTTATTTGAAATAGCAAAAGTTAAACTAAACAGTGATTTAAAAGAAACCATAAAAATAATTACTAAAGCCTTAGATTTAAACAAAAACTTTCCACCTTTTATTAAACTGCAACTTGAGGCTATATCAAAAACTAAAAATATTAGTAATTTAAAAAAATTAATCAAAAATTATTGGTACAAAAATCCAAATTCATTATTACGTTATGTTTTATTAGATATTATTATAGAAAATAATTTAGACAATTTAGATTTTATTAAACAATTAGTAAAAAATAATTTTAATGACGAAGAGTCAAAAAAATTATTTATTTTTTTTGCTATTAGAAATAAGGAATGGAAATTAGCCAGAGATAATATTATTGGTATCGTGGGTTCAAACCCCTCAAAGGAAATTTGTAATTTTATGGCAGAAATTGAACTTGGTGAAAAAGGTGATAAACAAAAAAGTGATGCATGGATTTTAAGATCTCAAAATGCAAGTGTTGAAAATTTATGGGTTTGTAAAATTACTAACCACTCTCAACTTGACTGGGACTCAGTATCAATATCTGGACATTTTAATTCTCTTGTATGGACCAAACCAAAAATGCTAAACTTATTAGATAATTAATATGAATTTAAATTTCTATATCGGATATGATTCAAAAGAAGACATAGCTTATAGGGTTTGCAAACATTCTTTACTAAAGAATGCTAAAATTAATGTAAACGTACTATCACTTAAACTTGATGAACTAGTCGCAAAAAATCTTTATACAAGAAATATTGATCCTTTAGCTTCAACTGAATTTACATACTCAAGATTTTTAGTTCCACATCTTGCAAAATATAAAGGTTGGGCAGTATTTTGTGATTGTGATTTTATATTCTTCCATGATGTGGGAGAGCTTATTAATAATTTAGATCCAAATAAAGCGGTTTATTGTGTTCAACATGATTATACACCAAAAGAAAAACACAAAATGGATGGTCAAAAACAAACAATTTATCCAAGAAAAAATTGGTCAAGTTTTATTGTTTATAATTGTTCCCATCCAAGTACAATGCAGCTAACCATAGAAAGGGTTAACAGTGAAACTGGGGCATACTTGCACCAATTTAAATGGTGCAAAGATAATGAAATCGGATCATTGGATGAAAGATGGAATTGGTTAGAAGGGTGGACATCATCTCATAATAATTCTAAACCTTACGCAGTTCATTACACAAGGGGTGGACCTTGGTTTTCTGAATGGCAAGATGTTGAATTTGCAGATGAATGGAACAAAGAAAGAGACGAGTATCTTTCAAAAAAATTCACAATAGATTTATAAAAAACTATTAATCAAATTTTCTTTTTCAAGAATGGTTTCTATATTCAAAAGTTTTATTGATTTGTACCATGGAGTTATATCACCTGGTTGATTCCAATAATGAAATATAGCATGATTTGTTGGTTTTATTAAAAGAGTTTTTACTCCTAAAGAACCAGCAAGATGAGCAGTACTATTACTAACAGATATAAATAAATCCAAATTTTTTAAAACCCCTGCTAATTTATCAAAATCATTAAACAAGTCTAAATTTTTTAAAGTAATTATATTTTGATTAAATTTCTTATTAAATTTTAGAATTTCACTATCAACATCACCATATTGAAGGTTAATAAAATTACAATTTTTTGTATTAAATATATTTTTTATATTTTCTAAGTTTAGAGATTTTTCTGCTGCATATCTGTTTTTAAAACTTTTCCATGATATACCTATGTTATATTTTTCTTTTAATTTATTTAATTGATTTTTTGAGTCTTTAATTAGCTTATCATCAGCATATAAAAAACAACCATCATTAAAATTATTAATATTATTTCTAAAAAACTTTCCTAAACTTCCAGCGTAAATTGCGTAATCATATTGATCTAAAGCTATCTGATTTTGTGATATTTTACCTAATTCTAAAAAACTTTCTTTATATTCAGGGAAAGAGTTTTTAAAAATATTCATTAATCTTTTATCACACTCAATTGTAACATTTTCACAACACCGCAATAAATCATAATACATCGTTCCATATAATATCTCATCTCCAACTCCTTGTTCTCTTAAGACTAAGATTTTTGATTTAGGATTAATTTTATTTTTTGTTAAAAGTTTTTTTCTAATTTTATTAATTGAAGAATTTCTTTCGATAAAATCAGATAGATTTAATCTGCCATCAAAAAAATTCCAACCTTTTTTGTAATCTTGTTTTCTTAAATAAATCAAAGATAATATTTTTTGAATATTGCCATCTCTCATATTGAGTTTATAAGCCTGTAAAGAATATTTTTCAGCCATATCAAAATTATCAATATCAAAATATGCTTTTGCTAAATTATTTATTATAGATGGGTTTTTAGGATTAAGTTTTAAAGCATTATTATATAATTCAATAGATTTATTATATTTGCCCTCTTCTCTATAAAAACCCGCAAGATTGTTAATTATTTCATAGGAGTCACTCTTAATACTATAAGCTTTAGATAGATATTTTTCAGCGTTGTTTGAGTCTCTTTTTTCATGATATATTCTACCTAATGAATTAAGAATAACATGACTATTTTTATTTATAGACAGTGCTTTTTTTAAAATATTTTCTGCTTTATCAAAATCATTTGTTGAAAAATAATTTAAACCAAGAATATTCATGCAGTTAATATCTTTTTTTTTGTTTAAATAATCTTTACAAATATTGATGGATTCATCATATTTTTTTAATTTATATAAAACAAAAGCTTTATCCATCATTAGATTGTCTAGATTATTATTGATATTAATAACCTTATTTATTAACAAAAGTGCTTCAGAAAAATTATCCTCCTTTATATTTAACAAATAAAGGTTTATCATTGCCTTCAAGTTTTTATTATTTTTTATTAAAAATAAATAGTTTGCTTTTGCATCTTCGTTGAGATTTAGTGATTGTTCTATTACTGCCAAGTTAAAACGAAGTTGATCATCGTCTTTATTTTTATTAAAAATTTTTTTTAATTTTTTATATGCTCTTTCTTTATTACCAAGGGTAAAATCTTTTAAAGCTAGATTAATTTCATTATTTTTATTCATAAATCAAACAAAAAACCCAGTCTAAAGAAAGACTGGGCTTAGTAAATGTTTAAAGTTGAAAATTATCTTCTTTGTCCAAATAATTGTAGCAATAATATAAATAAGTTTATAAAATCTAGGTATAATTTAAGTGCACCCATCAATGCTTTTTTTGATCCTATTTCTTCGCTATCACCACCATAGTACATATTTTTGATATTTTGTGTATCATAAGCTGTTAGGCCTACAAATACTAAAACACCTATTACTGATATTCCAAATTGTAGTGCAGAAGATCCAATAAATATATTTACAACACTTGCAATTATTACACCAATTAATCCCATGAAAAGGAAGCCACCTAATTTAGTTAAATCTCTTTTTGTTGTATATCCATACAAGCTCATAGCTCCAAAAGTACCTGCGGTAATAAAAAATACTCTAGCAATTGAACTTTGTGTAAATTCAATAAATACTGAAGCTAGTGAAAGACCCATTATACTTGCAAATAACCAGAAAGTAACCTGTGCTGCTGATACAGTCATTTTATTTATTCTTGCACTCAAATAGAATACAAAACCTAATGGGGCTAACATAATTACCCATTTAAGTGGTGAACCAAAAAGTAAAGCGCCAATTTGAGTAACTCCAACTATTTGTCCTAAATCATTCGTAACTATTGAAGCTTTAGCAAAGAAATAAGCTATAAAGCCAGTAAGTAACAAGCCAATTGTCATATAATTGTAGACTTTAAGCATATAAGCTCTCAAGCCTTCATCAATTACTGCTTGATCTACTGTTTTAGTAAATGATCGTTGATTAAAGTCTAATGCCATAATTTCTCCTTTTAATTAATACTAATATCGCTATAAATCAGACAATTTCAAGGCATTTTAAAAAAAATACTATGAGATATAGAAAATTAGGAAATACCAATATTGACGTCAGTGTAATTTGTTTAGGAACTATGACATTTGGGGAACAAAATACCCAAGAAGAAGGTTTTGAACAGATGGACTATGCAATTGACAGAGGTATAAATTTTTTTGATACAGCTGAACTTTATGCAGTTATGCCTAAAAGAGAAACTTATGGTAAAACTGAAGAAATTATAGGTAATTGGTTTAGAGAGAGAAAAAATAGGGACAAAGTAATTTTAGCTTCAAAAATAGCTTCAAAATCAGAAGATGATCTTCATTGGATTAGAGAAGGTTCTAAGAATTTAGGATTCGATAAAAAAAATATGAATTTAGCAATTGATAACAGTCTAAGAAGGTTAAAAACTGATTATATTGATTTATACCAACTTCATTGGCCTGAAAGAAAAGTTCCAAAATTTGGAGTTCTTGATTTTAATTATGATGCTACTGATAACGAATGGACTGAGATTGAGGAGGTTTTAGAAAATCTTGACCGTTTGATAAAAGCAGGAAAAATTAGATACGTAGGTCTATCAAATGAAACACCATGGGGGGTAATGAAGTTTTTAGAACTATCAAAAGAGAAAAATTTACCAAGAATGATGTCTATTCAAAATGTATATAGTCTTGTAAATAGAGTATTTGATATTGCTAATTCAGAAGTTTCTTTAAGAGAAAAGTGCGGACTTCTTGCATATTCTCCATTAGCTGGAGGAAGGCTTAGTGGAAAATATATTGAAAATAAAAAACCAATAAATGCTAGATATACTATTTGGCCTAGACGCTTTAGTCGTCATCACACAAAAAGAGGAGAGATAGCCATAGAGTCATATTTTAAATTAGCAAAGAAATATGGCATTGCACCATCAACATTTGCTAATTCTTTTGTCAACGATAGACCGTTTGTTACTAGCAATATAATTGGTGCAACCAACATGGATCAACTTAAAGAAAATATAGATAGTATTGAATTAACTTTGTCTAAAGAAATTTTAAACGAGATTGAGAATATACATTTATCAGATCCAAATCCTTGTGTTTAAATTAATTAAATTTTAATTCTATTTAATAAATTTTTTACATCTTTAACATATTTTCTATCCCACAAATGTACATTCAGAAGAGAATAATATAATTGATAGATAGGTTCATAATTCATATATTCTTTATCAACTTTTATAATATCGTTATATTTTTCTATGAAATTGTCGCCAATAAAACTTGGATTAAACCATCTCAAATAAGCAATTTCTAACTCATTATGTCCATAAAACGACCCTGGATCAATAAAGCCAACAAAATTATTACTATTAAAAAGTATATTTCCTTCCCATAAGTCACCATGTAAAAGAGAGGCTTTAGGTTTTTTTGGAATATAATTTTCTAAATTTTTTAACAATAACTCAATATTTTTATTAATTAAAGGGTCCATTGACTTAGACCTATTAATAATCTCATAAATATAACCAAGCCTATGTTCCCTATAAAAATCAACCCAATTAGTACTTCTTTTATTATTTTGTTGTAGACCACCAATTTGTGTATCAAAAATAAATCCATATTTATTATCACTAAAGTAATGCATAGAAGTTATTGCACTTAATAAATCAAACCTAGTTTCATTAGGTAGCAAACCATTATTATTTGTATATGACATAACTAAATAATTTTCATCATCAGTATAAGCTTTAGGGAAAAATTCTAGGTTTAAGTTATTTAAAAATATAAGGTTTTTAGTTTCTGAACTAATTGCATTAAAAGAATAATTTTTTTTATT
>CACDMT010000016.1 GCA_902553945.1 uncultured Alphaproteobacteria bacterium
TTTTTTTATTAAATGAAGAATCTTGAATTATTTTACTTAAATCACCTTCAACACTATTTGCTTTTGCCCATTCAGAAGCTAAATCTTTATTAGGTACCAAGATTGCAACTAGGTAATTTTTGAAATCTCCATATAACATTGACTGAGCAATTTCAGGTTCAATATCTAGTTTTGCCTCTATTCTTGAAGGAGAAATATTATCTCCACCAGCATTTACAATAATATCTTTTTTTCTATCCGTAATCTTTAGATAATCTTCTTCATCAAACTCTCCAATATCACCTGTATGGACCCATCCATCAATTATAGTTTTATTAGTTGACTCGGGATCATTCCAATAACCATTCATAATTAGTTCACCACGAGCTAAAATTTCTCCCTCTTCAGAAATCTTTACTTCATTTCCTTGAAGAACTTTTCCAACAGTATCTAATTTTATTTTTTCAGGTGGGTTTGCAGAAATAACAGGTGCCGTTTCAGTTTGTCCGTAACCTTGAAGTAAAGGAAGGCCAAGGGCACTAAGATATAATCCAACTTCAAAATTTAGAGCTGCACCTCCTGATATCAATGCTCTGAGACTTCCACCAAATCTTTTCTTAACCTTTTTTCTTACTATTCTATCCATTAATCCATTCATAAATCTCTCAAAGAAACTCATGTGTTGATCAAAATATTTTTTCTTTCCTAGATTTAATGTAATTGCAAAGAACCTTTGACTTAATTTACTTTGGTTTTTAAGTCCTTGTGAAATACGTGTGTGTAAAGAGTCATAAAATCTTGGAACAGCTGTCATAAAATGTGGAGCAGCTTCAGCCATATTCACTAATAGTTTATCAATACTTTCCGCGTAATAGATCTGTGCACCTTGCCCCATTTCTAAGAATTGTAAAGTATGCTCATAGGAGTGAGATAATGGTAACCAAGAAAGATATCTAATCTCTTTTTTTAAATCACTAGTAAGACTTTCAAGTAATTTATCACAAGAAGCACAGTTTCTTAACATAGCTCCATGACTCAACATTACTCCCTTAGGGTTCCCCCCTGTCCCAGAGGTATATATAATACATGCCGTATCTTTTCTGTTAAAATTTTTTGACAACTCTTCTATTTCATTAGAAGCTTTACTTTTTTCTAAATTATCATTTATAATTTTATTATAAGATATTATATTTACAACTTCTGAATAAGTTTCATTGTCATCATTAAATTTAATTACGTTTTGACAGCGAGAATTTTTTTCAATTGCAGGTAGAGCTTTCTTCATTAATTCATGTGAAGATACAATGGCGCATCTAGCCCCAGAGTGTTTAATTATATATTCATAATCATTTGTTGTACTTGTAGTGTAAGCAGGCACAGATATTGCTCCAATAGACATTATTGCTAAATCAGTAATTTGCCACTCAGGTCTATTTTCAGATAAAATTAATACTCTATCACCCTCTAAAATTCCTAGATCTTTTAAATATGTTGCCAAACTTTCAACCTGCTCCTTTACTTGTAGCCAGCTTAAAGAAACATATTTATCATTTTCTTTTTTCCACAAATAAGGTTGATCTTTCAGATCATTTGATTGATAATAAAAAACACTAGGTATGTTATTAAATTCATCAAAATTAACAATCATACTTTTAATCCTCCCTAGAAAGATATGATAATAGACCTATATCGAAATAGTCAAATATGAAACAAAAAAATTATCAAAATTTAACAAAAAATACCCTTGGAAAACTGCCAGTTTGGAACCTCAAAGATTTATACGAATCTCCAAAAGCGAAGAATCTTAATAATGATTTAAATCAACTGAGAAGAATTACAAAAAAATTTGAAAAAAAATATACATTTAAAATTACTAAGCTTAGTCCTAGCCAACTCTTAAAAGCAATCATTGAATTAGAAAACATTGATATAAAAATTGATAAAATTATGTCATATGCACATCTCTTAGTTGCAGAGGACGGTAATAATGAAAAGAATAAAATTTTTTACCAACAAATGCAGGAACAAATTACTAATATAGCTTCATCAATAGTTTTCTTTAGTCTTGAGTTAAATGAAGTTTCGGATGCAAAATTAAATAAAATCTATGCTGATAAGAAATTAGAACCTTATAAAAACTGGATTAAAAATATACGAAAATTTAAGCCATATCAATTAGATGTTAAAACAGAAAAATTACTTCAAGAAAAAAGTATTACTTCTAGATCAGCTTGGGTAAGATTATTTGATGATACAATTGCGTCACTTAAATTTCCATTTAAAGGTAAAAATTTATCTAGTGCTGAAATTTTTAATTTTCTTTCTGATAAAAAAGAATCAAATCGAAAAAAATCTGCAGAGGTTGTATCTAGTGTTTTAAAAGACAATATTAGTTTGTTTACATCCATTACCAATAATCTTGCTAAAGATAAATCAATCAATGACAAGTGGAGAGGATTACCAAGCCCAGTCAGTTCTAGAAATTTGTCTAATGTAGTTGAAGATGAAGTTGTAGAGGCATTGACTGAAACAATAAAAGAAAATTATCCAAAAATTGCTCATCGCTATTATAAAATAAAAGCCAAATGGTTTAAGAAGAAATCATTGATGTATTGGGATAGAAATGCACCTCTTCCCTTCCAATCACAAAGTGTATATTCCTGGAAAGATGCAAAAAGAATTGTAAGTGATGCTTATTCTAATTTTGATAAGAGAGCAGGAGATATTGTAAATAAATTTTTTGATAATTCATGGATACATGCTCCTGTTATTGCAGGAAAATCTCCCGGAGCATTTGCTGCTTCTACTGTTCCTTCAGCTCACCCATTTATACTTGTTAATTATCAGGGTAAAGCAAGAGATATTGCAACACTTGCTCATGAACTAGGTCATGGAATTCATCAGTATTTAGCGGGACGAAAACAAACTTATTTTAATTCTTCAACACCTCTAACTCTTGCTGAAACAGCAAGTGTTTTTGGTGAAATGTTAACATTTAAATCTCTTCTATCTATAACTACGAAAGAAAATGAGCGTAAAGGACTTTTAGCAAATAAAGTTGAAGATATGCTTAATACTGTAGTACGACAAATTGCATTTTTTGAATTTGAAAAGCGCATACATAACCAAAGAAAAATTAAAGAATTAAGTGTTAATGAGATTTGTAAAATTTGGATTGATGTACAAAAGCAAAGCTTAGGACCTTCAATAAAATTTAATGATGATTACAAATTTTTTTGGAGTTACATACCTCATTTCATTCATTCACCATTTTACGTTTATGCTTACGCATTTGGAGATTGTCTTGTAAATTCTCTTTTTAATGTATACGAAAGTAAATTTCCCAAATTTGAAGACAAATATATTACTTTGTTAGAAAGCGGTGGCAGTAATACATATGATAAACTCTTGAAACCCTTTGGATTAAATCCGAAGAAAAAAGATTTTTGGCAAAAAGGTGTTAATGTTATTGAGAGTCTCATTGACCAATTGGAAGAATAAAATTGATGAAAGATAAAGAAGCTAAATCTTTAACAAAACAACTTACTAGATATGCAAAAGTTGGTGGTGTAGTTGGAAAATTAGCTACAAAACTTGCAAGTCAAAGATATTTAGGGGTTAAGTTAGACAAAGAAAAACATGCCTCTGAAATTAGAGCCGCTCTTGGAAGTATTAAGGGACCATTAATGAAAGTGGCACAATTATCGGCAACAATACCTGATCTACTTCCTGATGAATATGCACAAGAACTTATGCATTTACAATCAAATGCTCCTCCTATGGGATGGTTGTTTGTTAAAAGAAGAATGGCAGCAGAATTAAAACAGAATTGGCAAAAAAATTTTATAGAGTTTGATAAAGAAGCGACAAGAGCAGCTTCACTTGGGCAAGTTCATAAAGCTAAAGTAAAAAATGATGAAATAGTAGCTTGTAAACTTCAATATCCTGACATGACCTCAGCGGTAAGTGCAGATCTCTCGCAATTAAAAATGATTTTTTCAATTTATCAGTCGTATAATAAAGCTATTAAAACTGATGAAGTATATAAAGAGATTACTGACAGACTAAAAGAAGAGCTAGATTATGAAAGAGAAAAAAAATTAATGTCAGTATTTAGAAATATTTTTTCAAACATAGATTTTGTTCACGTACCAAAAACATATGACAAATTATCTACAAAGAGACTTCTGACCATGAGTTGGCTTGATGGAGAGCCTATTTTAAATTTTAAAAAGTCATCTAAAGAAACAAGAAATACATTAGCATCAAATATGTATAAAGCATGGTATAAACCATTTTTTGAATATGGTGTTCTTCATGGAGATCCACATTTAGGAAATTATTCTGTTCAAAAAAAAGATCTTAGTATTAATATTTATGATTTTGGATGTATGAGAATATTTAATGGTAATTTCATTCAGGGTGTAATAGATTTATACTTTGCTCTTCAAGAAAAAGATAATTCAAAAGCAGTTCATGCCTATGAACAATGGGGATTTACAGACATAACTAAAGAAAAATTAAAAGTATTAAATAAATGGGCAGGATTTTTATATTCGCCCCTAATGGAAGATAAAGTTCAAAAAATACAAGAAAGTGATAGCGGTATTTATGGAGCACAAATTGCTTCTGAAGTTCATCAAGAACTCAAGAAACTAGGTGGTGTTAAACCTCCAAAAGAATTTGTTTTTATGGATAGAGCGGCAGTAGGATTGGGTTCAGTGTTTATGCATTTAAAAGCTGAAGTTAATTGGTATAGAATATTTCACGAACTCATTGAGGATTTTAACTCAAAAAAACTAATGGAAAACCAACAAAAAGCTTTAAAAATAGCGAACCTATCAATATAAGAACTCATGCTCTTATCTGCTATTAAAGAAAATGATAACAATGAGACAAGAGTCTCTATTTCTCCGGAATCAGTGAAGCTTTTTTCAAGACTAGGTTTAGAAGTTATTATTGAGAATGGAGCAGGAGAAACTTCAGGATATCAAAATTCAAATTATGAGGAAGTGGGAGCAAAAATTGTTACTAGATCTGAATGTTTACAAGCTGATATTTGTCTATGTGTTAGAATGCCAGATACGGAAGATATAAACAATTTAAAAAGCAATTCATTACTCGTTGGTATTTTGAATCCATACGAAAATAAATCTGAATTTTCAAACTTAAACTCGAATAATATATCATCATGCTGTATGGAATTAATTCCAAGAATTAGTAGAGCCCAAAGTATGGATGTTTTATCATCTCAAGCAAACTTAGCTGGATATAGGAGTGTAATTGATGCCGCAGAGCAATTTGGAAAAGCTTTCCCAATGATGATGACTGCAGCAGGTCGAGTTAATCCAGCAAAAGTAATGATACTTGGTGTAGGAGTTGCTGGTCTACAAGCAATTGCTACTGCAAAAAGACTGGGAGCAGTAGTTTCTGCAACTGATGTAAGGACAGCAACAAAAGAACAAGTTGAGAGCTTAGGTGGCAAATTTATCATGGTTGAAGATGAAGAATCTAAGAATTCTGAAACTGAAGGTGGGTATGCTAAAGAAATGAGTGATGATTATAAAAACAAACAAGCTAAACTTATAGCTGAGACTGTTGCAAAGCAAGATATCGTAATTTGTACTGCTTTGATACCTGGTAAAAAAGCACCTGTATTATTGACAGAGGAAATGGTTTCTTCCATGATTCCAGGATCTGTTGTAATTGATTTAGCTGTTGAAGCTGGAGGTAATTGTCCTCTAAGTCAACCCAATGAAATAATAATTCATAAAGGTGTTAAAATTATAGGATATAAAAATGTTCCAGGAAGAGTGGCAAAAGATGCGTCAGCATTGTATGCAAAAAATATTTTTAATTTTTTGAGTTTGCTTATAGATAAAGAAAATAAAAAAATTAATTTTGATTTTGAAGATGAAATAATTAATTCTGTTGTTTTAACCCACAGAGGTGAACTAAGACTGGAGAAATTTAAATAGTATGGAAGCACATTCATCAGAAGTTTTTGTTATTGGCCTTACTGTATTTTTTTTGGCTTGCATAATCGGATATTATGTTGTCTGGTCTGTAACACCAGCATTACATAGTCCTTTAATGGGTGTAACTAATGCTATATCGAGTGTTATAATTGTTGGAGCAATTCTTGCGGCAGGTCCACAAGGATTTGATACTTCTAAAATATTTGGTTTAATTGGAGTTGTACTTGCATCGGTAAATATATTTGGAGGTTTTTTAGTAACTTATCGAATGTTATCAATGTTTAAGAAAAAACCAAAGAAGCAGAAAGAGTAAAAAACATGTCAGCAAATATCGTTGCAATTTTATATCTAATATCGGCATTATTATTTATTTTTGCGCTCAGAGGTTTATCACACCCTGAATCTTCGAGAATGGGTAATATTTTTGGTATAATGGGAATGGTTATAGCAATCTTCACAACTTTAATGTTTAAATCCGTTCTTAGTTATTATGAGATTGGTGCTGCTATATTAATTGGTGGGGCAATAGGATCTACTATAGCACTGAGAATTGAAATGACTGCATTACCACAATTAGTTGCGGCTTTTCATAGTTTAGTTGGTTTGGCTGCAGTATTTGTAGCTGCTGCAGCATATTATGATCCAGTTGCTTTTAAAATTGGTGAATTTGGCTCTATTAAAACTGCCAGTTTAGTTGAAATGAGTATAGGTACTTTTATTGGTGCAATTACTTTTTCTGGATCAGTTTTAGCTTTTGGCAAATTACAAGGCACAATTTCAGGAAAGCCAATAGTATTTAGATTTCAACACATAATCAATGCTCTAATATTTTTATTTATTATTTTTCTTATTATTTTATTTGTTATCAATCAATCGCCTACTATTTTTTGGTCTATAGTTTTGGTCTCAATTTTATTAGGGTTTCTAGTTGTAATTCCTATAGGTGGAGCAGATATGCCAGTAGTTGTATCTATGTTAAATTCATATTCTGGATGGGCTGCATGTGGAATCGGTTTTACTTTAAGTAATAATTTATTAATTATTACTGGTGCATTAGTAGGTGCTTCTGGAGCTATACTGAGTTACATTATGAGTAAAGGGATGAATAGATCCATCATTAATGTTGTATTAGGTGGCTTTGGAGGTGAACAGGATAATTCTTCAAACAAAAATAATTCTGACAAAATTGTTAAACAGGGTAATGCAGAAGATGCTGCTTATATAATGAAAAATGCAGACTCTGTAATAATAGTTCCAGGATACGGAATGGCTGTAGCTCAAGCACAACACGCATTAAGAGAAATGGGTGATATACTGAAAAAAGAAGGAATTGAAGTAAGATACGCTATTCATCCAGTTGCCGGGCGTATGCCAGGTCATATGAATGTTTTATTAGCAGAAGCAAATGTACCTTATGAGGAGGTATTAGAACTTGATGAAATTAATCATGATTTTCCAATGACTGAAGTTTCATTTGTTATTGGAGCAAATGACGTAACTAATCCAGCAGCAAAAACAGATGAAAGTTCTCCAATTTATGGAATGCCAATTTTAGATGTAGAGAAATCCCAAAGTGTATTATTTATTAAAAGATCAATGGCAACAGGATACTCTGGTGTAGATAATGAGCTTTTTTATCGTGATAATACTACAATGCTTTTTGGTGATGCAAAAAAAATGTGTGAAGATATAGTTAAAAGCCTATCTAATTAATCGTTATTTCTTCGAGCTGATTTTCTTACTCTTCTTATATTTTCTTCTTTTTCTCTAGCTCTTTTTAAACATGGCTTTTCATAATGTTTTCGCAATTTCATTTCTTTATATAAGCCTTCACGTTGCATCTTTTTTTTGAGGCTACGTATAGCTTGTTCAACATTATTGTCTTTTACATTTACAAATAAAGTCATGAAGCGGGCTAGTATCACAAAGATGTTATATTTGCAAATAGATATAATATTGAATTTTCAATTGGTATAATTTTAAAAAAAACATATATTAAAAATGTGTCTATTCTAAAAGTTGCAAAATTAGGTAATCCTATACTTTTAAAAAAAGCTACTGAAGTTGAGGATTTCTCCTCAGATTCTTTGAAAAAAACAATCTATGATATGTCTGAAACAATGTTGGACTATGGAGGAATAGGACTTGCAGCACCTCAAGTTCATATTTCCAAAAGAATAATTATCATAAGAAACCCTGAAGTTGATGAAGATAGCAATGTTGAAATTACACCAGTTATTAATCCTAAATTTACCCCTCTCACTGATGAGACTGAAGATAGTTGGGAAGGTTGTTTATCAATACCAGGAATGCAAGGTCTTGTTAAACGATTTAAAAATATAAAATATGACGGTTATGACTTAGAAGGTAAAAAAATTCAAAATGAAGTAAGTGGACTATATGCTAGAGTTATTCAGCATGAGATAGATCATTTAGAAGGAATACTATATACAGCAAGATTAGCTCATAAAGATGCTTTTGGTTTTGAAAAAGAAATATTAGATTTTTGGAAAAAAAATATTGTTAGTAAAGTAAATGAATAAAAAAACTAAATTAAAAATTTTACAAGAAACAAAAAAAATTGTTAAAAAAATTGGTTGGGGATCCCAAGTTATAGAAGAATTAAAAATGTCAAATAAATTTAAATATAATGAATTAAAAATACTTTTTCCTGATGGTTATAGTAATTTAATAAATTTGTCTTTAACTGAACTAAATGAAGATCTTATAAATGCTATTAATAGTAAAAATATAATTAGCCTATCATTAACTAAAAGAGTTAAAAAAATATTAATGGTGAAATTTAATTTACTTAATAAAGATAAAGCATTTTACAATAAAACTTTTAATCATTTATTATTACCTACGAAATCAATAATTATGAAAAAAAATTTATATAATTCTGTTGATACAATATGGTATCTGGCAGGCGATAATTCAACAGATTTTAATTTTTATACTAAAAGATTAATTCTAGCATCAATATATATTAATGCATTATTTATATTTTATAATAAAGACTTAATAGAAACCGAGAATAATATTGATAAAAATTTAAAAAAAATATCTAAAATACCTAAAGTTAAAGAAAGACTTAGATTTATAAAAGAAAATATCCCAATTTTTTTCAAGAGTGTTATGAATTAATTAGGCTATTATATCTGGTTCTAATTTATTTCTAATATCAATCATTTTATCTTTTAAGATTAATTTTCTTTTTTTTAACCTCTGAATCTGAAGAAAATCGACTGTACTCTTTTCTTGTAATTGAATTAAAATTTGATCAAGATCCCTATGTTCTTGTTCGTACTCTTTTAAGATATTAACTAGTTTTTTTGTATCTTCCATTAAGTAAAATTAAATAAAAAAAATGATAATAATAGTATATAAACTTCATGTGATAAAAAGAATAGCTATTTTAACTAGCGGAGGTGATTGTGCTGGACTTAATGCAGTAATTAGGGCTGTTACGCTAAGAGCACATAATAAATATAAATGGGAAGTATATGGAATTAAAGATGGAACATTAGGCCTATTGAAAGAACCAATTGATATTGTAAAACTAGAACCTAATAATTTTGATGGTAACTTAATGAGAATGGGAGGTACTTTTTTAGGTTCAAATAACAAAGGAAATCCATTTAAAAAATTTATCAAAAATGGAAAAAAAACTGACTCATCAGATATAATTATTAATAGTTTTAAATCACTTGGGATAGATGCTTTAATAGGTATTGGAGGTGATGGTAGTTTAAAAATACTTCAAAGTCTTACGAAAAAAGGTAATATTAATTTTGTTGGAATTCCAAAAACTATAGATAACGATGTAAAAAATAATGAATTATCAATAGGGTATGATACTGCTGTAGATGTTGCAACAAATGCATTAGATATGCTTCAACCCACAGCTGCCAGTCATAGAAGAGCAATGATTTTGGAGGTAATGGGTAGAGACGCAGGTCATATTGCTTTAAACGCAGGTATTGCAGGTGGTGCAGATGTTATTCTTATTCCTGAAATACCATATTCAATAAAATCTATTGCAAAACATATTGAAAATTTAAGAAATAAAGGAAGAAATCATGCTTTAATTGTTGTGGCAGAAGCAGTTAAAAAAGAAAATGGCAAAAAGGCAACAGTAAAGTATGTAGATGGGGAAGTACGCTTAGGTGGAATTGGAAATTATCTTGGAGATGAAATATATAAAATTACTAACTCTGAAACTAGGGTTACTGTTCTTGGGCATGTTCAAAGAGGTGCACAACCAACTCACAGAGATAGATTAATTGCAAGTGCATTTGGAGTATATGCAGTAGATTTGATTGCTAAAAAGAAATTTAATAGAGTAGTGGTTTGGAAAGATCGTGGTGTTCAAGACCTTGCATTAAGTCATGTCGCAGGTCTTTCTAAAACTGTTCAAAGAAATGATCCTTTGATCAAAGTAGCAAAGGGTTTAGGTATTTACATTGGTGAATTAAATTAAAAATTCCCCAATCTTTTCCATATCAATGAATACAGATTTAAAGGCAAAATACGCATAATTTTTACAATAAAAACAACTAAGAATGGAAAGTAAATTTCAAATTTATATTTTCCTGTTAATCCATTATATATTTTTTCAGCTGCATAATTTGATGATTTTAGAAAAGGCATTTTGAAGGAATTTAGCCTTGTTGATTCTGTATCTATAAAGCCAGGGTTAATAACAGAAACTTTTATTTTTAATTTTCTAAAATCAAAATATAAACTTTCTATTAGATTCAATTGAGCGGCTTTCGTCATCCCATATGCCCCTGCTGTCGGCATACCTCTAAACCCAACTGGAGAAGAGACAACCGCTATAAGATTATTTCTGCCTTTCATATAATTTTTAAGAATATCAATACAATTTAAAGTTCCGTTTAAATTTACATCAATTAGCAATTGATAATTTTTTAAATCAAAGTTTTGAGTTTTATTTGGCGAGTATGCAGCTGCATTTAGTAAAGCAATATCAATAGCAGATATATTATTTTCAATGTGTTTTATTGTTTTTTTTACATTACTATAATCTGTTATATTACACACAATACTATAAACTTCATTGTTATTTGAACACTTCTTCAATTTTTTAACAGATTTGTTTAGTCTTTCTTCATTTCTGGATGAAATTATAACTCGCCATTCTTTTTTTAAAAATTTTTCTGCTACAGCGTAACCAATTCCTGAAGATCCACCAGTAATCCAAATAGTTCGCAACTAAATACTCCAATCATTTCTAATAATTTTAATTAATTTTTTATCTTTAGGGTTTTTAAATTCCATTTTTATAAGCTCATTTTTATGATACCATAAAGTATATTCTGGGAAAGGCCCCTTGTCTTTGGGATTTTTTGATGCATTAAATAAATATTTATCTGTTTCAATTTTTTTATCATTAATTTCTATTTTTTCATTTTTTAATTTTTTTACTTTAATTTTTCTAACAATACCTTTTTGGGTATCAAAAACTTCTTTTTCATTTAGCATTTTTATATTCCAATAATTTAATGGAATAATGTCTTCATCAATCTCTAAAGAACCATCCATTCCATTTGCTAGAAAAAATCCATCAGAATCATTTCCAGTAATTATATATTCTCTATCATCTTCAAAATCTGTAAACCCTTCTATTGATACAAAATTACCATCAATCCAAGTTTCTTTAGTTTCTTGAAAAAATTTATATGCAGGAAAAAGTAATATTTTTACATCTATATCTAAAACTGAATGAAGTATTAATTTATCATCATCTTTAATAAATTTAGTTGTTAAATTACCGATAACTTTCTTTTTTCTAATTACATCAAAACTAACTTCATTATCGTCTGGAATAGGAAATGGTTGCGAATATGCATAGAATGAAAAAAAACTTAAAATAATAATGAAAAAGTAATGTTTCATGATTTTATTCTTAAACTAGACCTTCCTCCATCTATATTGAATATTTGTCCAGTTATCCAATTATTTTTATTGCTTAACAAGAAACTACCTATTTCAGAAAAATCGTTACCATGGCCAATTTTAGGAATAGGATGCATATTTTCAATAGCTTTTTTTATATTTTCATTACTAATTAACTTATGTGTCATTTTTGAGTCAGTAAGACTTGGAGCAATACAATTTACCTTAATTTTTGGGGCAAATTCTGCAGCGAGACTTAATGTTAACCCCTCTATAGCTCCTTTTGCTGTTGAAACTATAGAATGATTTGTAAAGCCTTGTTTAACTGCAATAGTTGAGTATAATAAAATACTCCCACTATTTTGCATTAGTGACTCTTGATTAAATTTAATAACATTTATTGCCCCTAAGGTATTAATTTTAAAAGATTCAATAAAATCATCATTATTTGCAAGTTTTAATGGTTTGAGGTTTATTGAACCAACACAATATGCAATTCCATGTATATCATTTTTGTATTCTTCTGATATTTTTTTAATTTGATTAGTATCTAAAATATCGCATACTTTATAAGAACAATTTATTTCATTTGAAATTTTTTGTAATTCTACTTCATTTCTAGAAATTATTATTGGTTCATAATCAATTAATTTTAATTTTTTTGACAGAGCTTTTCCAATCGAACCGGTTCCGCCAAAAACAAGTATTTTTTTACTAGTCATTTTTAGCCTTTCTAAATTTAAACTGATGATAACAAATTAACAAAGATGCTAGCAGCAAAATAGAGTTGGTTTGATGCATGCTTGCAATAGGTAAATAAACATTACTTAATAGTGTAATTATTCCTAAAATTACTTGAAGAGAAATAAAAATTATAACAAAGAAAACATTTAAAAAAGCGACTTTATCATTAAATTTTATAAATTTGAAACAAACAAATAATATATAAAAAAATGTAAATATTGATAACCACCTATGATTAAAGTTTATTGCTACAGTATTTTCAAAAATATTATAAAATCCTAAACCATCAATAAAATAATCATCTGGAATAACTTTACCATTCATGAGGGGAAAAGTATTAAATGATTGACCTGAATTAGTTCCTGCCATGAAACCACCACTTGCAATTGTAATAAAAACTAAAACTATTGAACTTAATATATAAAAATCTGAAGAAAAAGGTTTAGATAGAAAATTAATTTTAATTGATGATCTATAATCTAATGAAATCCAAAGTAAAAATGAAAATATTATTAGAGCATTTAAGAGGTGAAAAGTTAATCTGTAAGGACTAACATAAGGATTTTCATTTAAACCACTTTTTACCATCCACCAACCAACAAAAGCTTGGAATACTCCAAATATAAAAACAATAATAATTCTAAGGAATAAAATTCTACTTATTTGCTTTTTTAATATAAAATAAAATAGAGGTATCAAAAATACTAATCCAATTAATCTGGCAAATAGCCTATGGAACCATTCCCACCAAAAAATGTATTTAAATTCATTTAGGGTAATGTTTTTATTTACAATTTTGAATTCAGGAGACTGTTTGTACATTTCAAAAACTTTAGTCCAATTTTCATAAGTAAGCGGAGGAAAAATTCCTAATACAGGTCTCCAGTCAGTCATTGAAAGCCCTGAGTTAGTAAGCCTTGTTAGACCTCCAATAATAATTATCAGTAAAATCATTGCAGTTATTGTTAATAACCATATATAAACGTAGGGATTATAGTATTCTGAAATTTTATATTGATTCATTTAGGTCTATATAATCTTTAGATTTAATAAAAAAAGTTGTTATTTTCTAATATGATTGAAAAAACAGATGTTGTAATAGTTGGAGCAGGTCCAGTTGGGTTATTTGCAGTGTTTGAATTGGGACTTCTTAACATTAATTCTCATTTAATTGATAACTTAGATAAAGTAGGGGGTCAATGTGCCGAATTATATCCAGAAAAGCCTATATATGACATACCAGCCAGATCAGTGGTTACAGGTCAGGAACTTACAGATGAATTATTAAAGCAAATTAGTCCTTTTAAGCCTAAATTTCACTTAAATCAACAAGTTGAAAGTATTAAAAAAATTGAAAATGGATGGCTCATAGAAACAAATATTGGAAAAGTAATAGAGTCTAAATGTATTGTTATTGCTGCTGGAGCAGGAAGTTTTGTTCCAAGAAAACTTCCAATTGATAATATCAATGATTTAGAAAATAATAATGTATTTTATTCTATCCGTAATAAATCAAAATTTGATAATAAAAAAATACTAATTGCAGGTGGAGGAGACTCAGCATTAGACTGGACAAATGAATTATCAAAAAATGCAGAAGTAACATTGATTCATAGACGTAAAGAATTTAAAGCAGCGCCTGATTCAGTATCAAAAATGTTTGAATTAGAAAAGCAGGGTAAAATTAATTTTTTAAAAGGCCAAATAAAAAATATTAATAAAAGCTCTGATATGGATGAAGTTATAGTTTCATATGATGAAGATGGAATAACAAAAGATATAAAGGTGAATTATATACTCCCTTTCTTTGGTTTAAAAATGGAATTAGGACCCATAGCAAATTGGGGATTAAATCTTAATGAAAACTTAATCAAAGTTGACACTGAGAAATTTGAAACTTCAGTTTCTTCAATTTTTGCAATAGGAGATATAAATTCATATCCAGGAAAATTAAAATTGATACTTTCTGGATTTCATGAAGCTGCATTAATGGCACAAGAATGTTTTAAGTATTGCTATCCTGATAAAAAAAATATTTTTAGATACACTACATCTTCTAAGGAACTTCAAAAAAAACTAGGAGTTTAATGATTAAAATAAACATTAAAGATAGAAATGGAAATAATCATGAAATTGATGCTGATACAGATTATACCCTAATGGAAGTTCTTCGTGATAAAGGTTTTGATATTGAAGCATCTTGCGGTGGTTGTTGTGCTTGTGCTACATGTCATGTTTATTTATGTGATAATTGGTTAAGTAAAATTAAACCAATCGATGATGATGAAGAGGCTATGCTAGATCAAGCCTTTAATGTGAAGAAAAATTCAAGATTATCATGCCAAATTGAACTATCTGACGAATTAGATGGATTGAATATAGAAATTGCCCAAGAATAATATTGACAATATATATAATTTGTATACAAACAGTTTGTATATAAACTATGGCAGACACTTCTCCTAACGATAATAGGATAGGTTTATTAATTTGGAAAATATCTAACCTATGGCAATCTAAAATTAGATTTTTACTTAAAGAATATGATTTAACTGTAAATGAGTATTTAATTTTAGAAACATTATTCAAAATTCAGATGACTAATAATAATATTAGTCAGCAAGATATTTGTAAAAATTCTAGTATTGATAGGGCTGTAGTTAGTCTAAAAATTACAAAATTAGAAAAAAAAAATCTGATTTTAAAAATAGACCCAATAGACAAACGTTCAGATAGTCTTCAGTTAACAAATGAAGGAAAATCTTTAATATCTGGAATTATAAATTCTATTGAAAATGAAGAACAGTTAATATTTGAAAAATTAGGTAATGAAATTTTTAATTTCACAAACTCATTAAAGTTGTTATTGGGTAAAAAAATTAGAATCAGAGCAAAATAAAATGATTAAATCAGAAACTATAAAAGAACTTAAATCCTGGCCTTTTAAAGAAGCTATGCAAATAATAAAAAGAAATGGAGGTTATGAACATTTTAAATTACCTGAAAAGGGATATATTTTATTTGAAACAGGTTATGGACCATCAGGTCTACCTCATATTGGCACTTTTGGAGAAGTAGTAAGAACTTCAATGGTTCAAAATGCACTTAGTCAAATAGTAAAATGTCCAACTAGATTAATTACCTTTTCTGACGATATGGATGGTTTAAGAAAAGTTCCTGAGAATGTTCCCAATAAAAACATGCTCGCTGAATTTATAGGTAAACCTCTAACTTCAATACCTGATCCATTTGATAAATTTGAAAGTTTTGGTCATCACAATAATGCTAAACTCAAATCATTTTTAGATGAGTTTAATTTTGAATATGATTTTGTTAGCTCAACTGAAAAGTATAAAAGTGGTGATTTTGATAATACTATTTTAAACATTTTTGAAAATTATCAAAAAATATTAGATATAATTCTTCCAACATTGAGATCTGAAAGGAAAGAAACTTATAGTCCTTTTCTACCCATAAGTAATGTTACTGGCCAGGTACTCCAAGTGAAAATTGAGGAATATAAAATGGACTCTAAAACTATAGTTTATAAAGATCCAGAAATAAACAAACTTGTTGAAACTGAAGTCACCGGAGGAAAGTGTAAATTACAATGGAAAGTAGACTGGGCAATGAGATGGATGGCATTCAATGTTGATTATGAAATGTGCGGGAAAGATTTAACGGAAAGTGTAGATTTAGGTTTTAAAATCTGTAAATCACTTGGAAAAAATTTTCCAACAAATTTAATTTATGAAATGTTTTTAGATGAAAAAGGAGAAAAAATTTCTAAATCAATTGGGAATGGAATTAGTGTAGATCAATGGTTAAAATATGCTTCACCCGAGAGCTTATCTTTATACATGTTTCAAAAACCTAAATCTGCTAAAAAACTTCATTTTGATATAATTCCAAAAACTGTTGATGATTATATATCTCATTATAATTCTTATTCTAAATTAGAAGAAAATAAAAAACTAGATAGTCCAATTTGGCACATACATTCAGGTAATCCAAAAAACTTTAAAACTGAAATTAATTTTAATGCACTAATTTATTTGGTAAGTATATCTAATACTGATGATAAAGAAATTATATGGTCATTTATTAACAAATATGATGAAGAGCTTAATGCAGAAAATAATCCAGAATTTGACAAATTAATAGAATATTCATTAAATTATTATAATGATTTTATTCTACCTAATAAAAAATATTTACAGATTGATGATAGTAATAGAGAAATTTTTAAAGAAATTATTAATATATTAGAAAACGAGATAAAAGACTCTAGCTCATCTGAAGATATTCAAACTCTTTTATATGAAGTAGGAAAAAAATATAAATTTGACAATTTGAAAGATTTTTTTAAATTAGTATATCAAGTCATTTTAGGGCAAGAGAAGGGCCCAAGATTAGGTTCATTTATTAAGTTATTTGGGGTTCGAGAAACTATTGATTATGTAAAAAAATTAATAGATAATTAGGTTATTGTATAATTTTGCTTCAAGTATTTTAAAAAAATTTCCTCCAGAGTTAGCACATAGTTTAACTATAAAATTATTAAAATTTTCAAATTTTAATAAGAAAATTATTGATGATCCAATACTATTTCAGCATTTAATGGGTTTGGATTTTCCAAATCCAATAGGTTTAGCAGCTGGATTTGATAAAAATGCTGAGGTAGTTAGACCAATGTTTAATTTTGGATTTGGATTTGTAGAAATAGGAACAGTTACTCCAAATATGCAAATAGGAAATAAAAAGCCAAGAGTATTTAGATTAAGTAATGATAAAGCTATAATTAACCATTTAGGATTTAACAACAGAGGTATTGTAAAAGTTAAAAAAAATTTAAACAAAATAAGAAATACATATTATAATAATAAAATAATTGGCATTAATATTGGTAAAAATAAAAAAACTATAAATTCAATAGATGATTACCTTTTTGGCTTAGAAAATCTTAATAGCTTATCTAGCTATATTACTATAAATATTTCATCTCCCAACACTAAAGGGTTAAGAGATTTACAGTTAAAAGGAAATATTGAAGGTTTTATAAAAAAAATAAATAAAAAAAAATCTGAAATAGAAAGTATAAATAAAAAACCTCTACTTATAAAAATCTCTCCTGATTTGAATGATGATCAGTTAAGAGATATTGCATTGATATCATTATCCAATAATATAGATGGTTTAATATTAACAAACACCACAGTTAGAAGACCAGAATATTTGAAATCAAAAATAATTCCAGATTTTGGTGGCTTAAGTGGTAAACCATTATTTTCTATTTCTAATGATATTCAAAAAAAAATATATAATTTTACAAATGGTCAAATACCGTTGATAGGAGTTGGCGGCATTTCAAATGGAAACGAATGTTATGAAAAAATTAAATCAGGTGCCTCACTTGTGCAGCTTTATACTTCATTAGTATATTCTGGACCTTTAGTTGTAAAAAAAATCAAAAATGAATTAAAATATCTAATAAAAACTGATGGTTATAAAAATGTTTCCGAAGCAATTGGTAAATCTGTATGAGATTTAAAAATATTTCTTCTATAAAAGAAATTGTTGATGACTACGATACTTTTTTGATTGATCAATGGGGTGTAATGCATAATGGAACAGTAGGATATATTAAGGCTAAGAAATGCATAGAATACCTTTATAATAAAAATAAGAATTTAATTATAATTTCAAATTCATCTAAAAGAAAAAAATCTTCTTCTGATCGTTTACCAAAAATTGGATTTGAGCCTAATTTTTTTAAAGAAATAATGACCAGCGGTGAAATGGTTTGGAATGAAATTAATAAATCAAATATAAATAATAAAAAAGAAAAAAAATGCTTTCATATTTATGATGCAACAAAGGAAGATGGATTGACTTTTAGAAAAGGTCTCAAAAATATTATTTATACAGACAAAATAAGTGATGCAGATTTTATACTTGCGTGTACTCCATATGCAAAATCAAAACCTATTGATTATATACCACTTTTAAAAAGTGCATTAGAGAAAAAATTGACAATGTATTGTGCTAATCCAGATTTTGAAACTGTTGAAAATTCAAAAAATGAAAAAATTTTTTGTATGGGAATGATAAGCTCTTTATATCAGCAGATTGGAGGAGAAACTGTAATACTTGGTAAACCTGAAATTGATATTTATATAGAGTCAACAAAATGTATTAAATTAAACAAATCAAGAACTATTGCAATAGGTGACTCTATCTTTCATGATATTAAAGGTGCTAATAACTTTAATATTGATAGTATTTTAATTAAATCAGGTATTCACAGAGAATTGTTTAATGTCAATAATTTAAGCTTTGAAAAACTAATTCAAAATCATCAAATATTCCCAAATTATTTAATGAATGAACTAAGTCTTTAAGAGTACTTGACAAAATATTAATTATATTTACTAACCCAAAATTATGTCTATGAGATGTGAATTAACTGGAAAATCTTTTCAAACTGGAAATAACGTTAGTCATGCTAAAAATAAAACAAAGAGAAGATTTAAACCTAATCTTCAAAATATTACTTTTATAAGTGATGTTTTAGGTCAGAAAATTCAGATGAAAGTTGCAGCTAGCACAATTAGAACTGTTGAAAAGAAAGGTGGTCTTGATGAATTTCTTATCAATACTCCTAATTCTAAATTACCACTTAAAGCAAAAAAAATAAAAAAAACAATATTACTCAAAAATAGTTAATTTCATTAATGGGTTTTTTCTTTGAATTAACTGAAATATTAAATTCTTTTAGTCCAGAAATAATCTGGATTTTAATGTTGGTATTTTGTTTTTGCTCTATATTAATTTTTTTGAGATTATTTGGCAATAATGGTATTTTTATTTATTCAGCTCTTGCAGTTATAGCAGGAAATATTCAAGTACTTAAAACTGTTGATTTTTTTTATTCTCCAGAACCTGTTGCGTTAGGAACAGTTCTTTTTGCCTCTACTTTTTTATGTACTGATATTCTTTCAGAGTATTATGGTAAAAATGAAGCAAAAAAAAATATACTTATTGGATTTTTTTCATTCCTTTTCATAACCATTTTAATGACAATTACTTTAGGCATTAAACCATCTGGAAATGACTGGATACAAGAAAGTCTATCAAATGTATTTACACCAATGACAAGGTTTTTTCTAGCAAGTATGATTGCTTATTTAGTAAGTCAATACTTTGATGTTTGGTTTTTTAATTATATAAAAAAAGTAACTGCAGAAAAATCACTATGGTTAAGAAATAATCTATCAACGATTGTATCTTCTCTTGTAGACAATACAATTTTCAGTCTTTTTGCTTGGATTCTTCTCAATCCTGATCCAGAAAGTTTATATAATGTAATTATGATTTATATATTAGGCACTTATTTAATCAGAATTTTTATAGCAATAATAGACACCCCTTTTATTTATATTGCTAGATATTTTATACCTAAAATTAATGAATAATTTTAATTGGAAGATTAAGAAGAAATCTTTAAATAACAGAGCAAGAATTGGAAAAATTTCAACACCACATGGAGAAATTTTAACTCCTGCATTTATATTTTGTGCAACAAAAGCTGCGCTAAAATCCTATACTCCGAGTGAGGCAAAAAAAAATGGAACTCAAATTATATTATCAAATACATTTCATCTTATGCTTCAGCCAGGTAGCAAGTTAATAGCTAAGAATGGAGGTCTTCATAAATTCATGAGTTGGGATGGACCAATGCTAACAGATAGTGGAGGCTTTCAAATATTTTCATTAGGTCATGGTTCAGTTGCTGATGAGATTAAGGGAAGGAAATTTTCAAATAAAAGAAAAAAAACTTTATTAAATATTACAGAAGAGGGTGCAATATTTAAATCATATATAAATGGTAATAATGTACTTCTTACACCTGAAAAATCAATACAAGTACAAAGAGACATAGGTGCAGATTTAATTTTGGTTTTTGATGAGTGTACTCCATTTAATGTAGATAAAAATTATACATATAAATCAATGTTAAGAAGTCATCGATGGGCAATAAGATCAATTAATATATTTAAAAGTAACTTAAATTATTCATCAAAAATGGGATCGGCTGGACCTCAAGAAATTTATGGAATAGTTCAGGGAGGGATTTATGAAGATTTAAGAGACGAAAGTATAGACTTTAATTTAAATAAAATTAATACATTTGGAATTGCTATAGGTGGTAGTTTAGGTTCAACAAAAAATGAAATGAAACATATTGTTAATTATACCGCTTCTAAATTAACTGATAAACACCCTATACATCTTTTAGGTATAGGAGACCCTAGAGATATTTGGACTTTTGTAAAACAAGGAATAGATACATTTGATTGTGTAAGTCCAACCCGATTGGCAAGACACGGATCTGCATTAATGAAGACATTTGATGGTAAAATTAATCTTAAAAATTCTGAGTATAGAAATTCTTTAAAACCAATTGATGAAAATTGTAAGTGTTATACGTGTAAAAATTTTACCGTTTCATATTTGCATCACTTAATAATATCTGGAGAATTAATTGCATTACAATTGCTAACTACTCATAATATATATTTTATGAATGAACTAATGAGCTATATAAGAAAAGCAATCTTGAATGATAACTTAGAAGAAGCAGAGTTAAATTGGTATAAATAAATTACTGTTTAATTGAAAATATATTTGAAAGTTGATTAAGTAAAACTTCTCCTAATTGATCAACATCCATTATAGTTATAGCTTTTTTATAATATCTAGAAACATCATGACCAATTCCAATTGCTATAAGTTCAACTTTTTCATTATTTTCAACATCCTTTATTATATCTCTTAAATTCTTTTCAAGATAGTTTCCAGGATTTACTGATAGAGTTGAGTCATCTACTGGAGCTCCATCACTAATAACTATTAAAATTTTTCTTTTTTCATTTCTAGATTGTAATCTTTTATAGGCCCACAAAAGGGCTTCTCCATCAACATTTTCTTTTAAAATACCTTCTTTAAGCAATAAGCCTAAATTTTTCTTTGATCTTCTCCAAGGTGCATCAGCAGATTTGTAAATTATGTGCCTTAAGTCATTAAGCCTTCCAGGATTTGAAGGTTTGCCATTTTTAATCCAATTTTCCCTAGACTTTCCTCCTTTCCAAGCTCTAGTGGTAAATCCTAATATTTCAGTTTTAATTAAACATCTTTCCAATGTTTTTGCTAATATATCGGAACAAAGAGCTGCGACAGTTATTGGCCTACCTCTCATAGAGCCTGAATTATCAATAAGAAGTGATACAATCGTATCTTTAAATTCGATTTCCTTCTCAACTTTGTAACTTAGTTTATTGTTAGGGTTGGCGATTATTTTTGCCAATCTTGAAGTATCTAAAAACCCTTCTTCCATATTAAATTCCCAATGTCTATTTTGTTGAGCAAGAAGTTTTCTTTGAAGTCTATTAGCAATTTTTACTATTAATGCTTGAAATGAAAAAACTTGTTGATCTAAATTTCTTCTAAGTTTTTCAAGTTCTTTTATTTCACATAATTCATTAGCTGTAATAATTTCATCAAATTTATCAGTAAAAATTTTATAATTTTTATATTGATCTAATTTTTCTATATTTGGAAAATATTCTGATTCACTATTAGTATTATCTTCTCCCATTTCCTCACTTTCATTATTTACAATTGATTGTTCAATATCAGTTTCACTTGAATCCATTTCAATATTTGCAGATTCTTTGTCATCATTATTTTTTTCTTCCTTTTGAGTATCTTCTTTATTATCATCAATATCATTCTCGTTATTTTTTTCGTCTTCATTCCCTTTACTATCATTATTATGAAGTATTCCTAATTCTTCTAAAATATCTAATATTTTTAATGAAAAAATTTCTTGGTTATTTAAATTATTTTTTAAATCTTTGAAAAATGAATCGTAATTATTTTTTAATTTATTTTTAAGTAAATTTTTATAATTATCATTATTTTTACCTAATTTTATTCCAGTAATTTCTTCATATGATACATACCTAAACGCATCAACTATACTTAATTCAGAAGAGGACTTTAGATTTTTACTAAGATCACTGAAATTCTTATTAGATAAATTTTTTTTTATACCTTTAAATTCATTACCTCCTTTAGCCTCAACCCTTGTTTGCTCTAATACTCCTATAATTTCATTAGATAGCTCATTCTTATTAATAAACTTTTGGTGAATTTCCTTTGAATGAAGTCTAAATTCTAAAGCTAAAGAGTCTGCTTCCGCTCTCAAGTATGATAAGTTTTTTTTTATGCTCTCTATATTTGGCTCAGTTAAATTAATAGTTTTGCCTTCAATAGAAGGATTTTCTTTGACATAATTAATTTCTAGATCTTGGTCTTTTCCAATTGATTTAACTGTGGCTGTAATTGATTTTTTAAATTCTTCAATTATTTCATTATTCTTTAACATTAACTACCTTGGCATCAGCAATATCAATACCAAAAGATCGCTGAAAATATTCTTCTATTATTGGTCTTTCCAACTCATCACATCTATTTAAGAAAGAAAGTTTGAAAGCATACTCAATATCATTAAATAAAATATAGTTTTCCGCCCAGGTTAGTACTGTTCTTGGACTCATAACTGTTGAGATATCACCATTTATAAAACCAGATCTAGTCAAATCTGCAGTAGAGACCATACTTTTGACTAAATCTTTTCCATTTTTTGTATTTAGTTTTTTGATTTTATTTATAATAATTTTAATCTCCTGATCATTAGTCAGATAATTTAATGTAGATACAATATTCCATCTATCCATTTGACCTTGGTTTATCTGCTGTGTTCCGTGATAAAGTCCTGAAGTATCACCAAGTCCTACTGTATTTGCTGTAGCAAATAATCTGAAATTTTTGTTTGGATTAATTACACGTGATTGATCTAGTAAGGTTAGTTTACCTTCAGTTTCTAAAATTCTTTGGATAACAAACATCACATCCGGTCTGCCCGCATCATATTCATCAAAAACTAAAGCAACAGGATTTTTGTAAGCCCATGGAAGAATTCCATCTTGAAATTCTGTTATTTGTTTATTATCTTTAAGAACAATTGCATCTTTACCTATAAGATCAATTCTACTTATATGACTATCCAAGTTTATTCTTATGCATGGCCAGTTCAATCTTGCCGCAACCTGTTCAATGTGAGTAGATTTACCTGTTCCGTGGTATCCTTGTAATAAAACCCGGCGATTTGAAGCAAAACCCGCTAAAATTGATAAAGTTGTATTTGGGTCAAAAATATAATTATTATCTACTTCAGGAACATAATCATTTTTATTATTAAAACTATATACGTCAAACTCACAAGTTATACCAAAAATTTCTTTGGTATTAATTTTTTTTGTTGGATTTTCTTCAAATATTATATCTTTTTTCATTATATTAGTTTTTTCAAAAGTAATTTATAAGACTCATTTATCTCTTTAAAAATTTCTTCTGCCTTTTTATTATTACCATTTACATCAGGATGAAAAATTTTCACTAATTTTTTATAGTTTTTTTTAATTTTATTTAAATCTAGTGGAAGTTTAAGATTAAGAATATTTAATGCTTTATTTTCTTCTTTGGTCAAAGCTTCGTCTAAAAATTTATTTTTAAAATAATTTTTATTATTATCATCAATATCTAAATTTGGGATTTCATTAATAAAAAAGTCATTTATCTGCTCAATAACCTTATATGGATTTCCTTTTAGAGGCCATGAAGGCCTATTCCATATTGTATCTTCTCTCATTGATTTTTCAATTTGATTTACTGAAAGCCCTTTATAGAAATCCCATGATTTATTATATTCTTTAACATGATTTAAACAAAAAAAATAATATTCATTTAAATTTACTCTAGATTTAGGAGCTTTGAATTCACCTTTATTCTTGCAATCAATTTTATCACACTCTTTATAATGAGTTTTTTCCCAAGATAATGTATTTTTTTGAATATCTAATTTATACTTAACCATTAATTATATATAGTATTAAAAAAATGAAACGTATGCAAAGAATTATTGATTTATTAGAAAAAAATTTAGAAAATTTTAAAATCGAAATATATGATAATTCTAACCTTCATTCTGGTCATCACAACTTTAATGGAACTGGAGAAACCCACCTTTTAGTGGCGTTAAAATCTAAAACTAATTATAAAATAAATAGATTACAGGTTCATAGAAAAATTAACAATTTAATTAAGGATGAGTACAATCTTGGACTTCATTCACTGGAAATAAAAATTAATTAATTTTTAATATTTCAAGTTTTGATATCTGTTTTCTCGAATGTGACAATATTTTATATTGAAAGTAATTATCTTTAACAATATCTCCAAATAAAGGAATTTTTTTCGATATTTCCATAACATAACCAGCAAGAGTTGAAGCTTCACTTTCAGGTGGTTCTAAGTCAAAATTTTTATAAAAGTCTCTTAAATTTTTTTCTCCACTTGTAATAATTTTTCCAGAACTATCAAAATTAAATTCATCATCAGGCATATCAATTTCATCAACTATTTCTCCAACAATTTCTTCAATTATATCCTCAAGTGTAATTAATCCAAGTAGCTCTCCATATTCATCTACAACAAAAGCTAAATGTTCTTTTCTTTTTCTGAATTCTACAAGTTGCTCTAGTAAATTTGTTGTTTCTGGAATAAACCAGGGTTTAGAAATTTTTTCAAAAATTATTTCTTTTGATTTATCTTGATTCTTTAAATCAATATTTAATGTTCTAACATTTAATAATCCAATAATATTTTCTGGATTATTTTTCCAGAAAGGGATTCTTGTATATCTAGAAATATTAATCATTTTAATTATTTCATTAGTTTCTAATGAACTATCAATTGAAAATATATTTTTTCTATGAGTAAAAACTTCTTCAACTGTAATATCATTTAATTGAAGTATACTTTGTAGCATTTCCTTTTCTTGTTCTGAGTCAGGATTAGATGTTTTATATAAATCTATAACGCCTTTTAATTCTTCTTCTGATTGTAAATCAGTAGATTTTTTATCTTCTTTTTTTTTATTTAAAATTATTTTTACAATTTTATTTATTATAAAAATAAAAATAAAAAGAAATTTATTTAAATAAAATATTATTGGGGATATAATTAGAGCAGTTCTATTAGGTTTATTTAATGCATATGTCTTGGGTAAAACTTCAGCAAAAATTACTAAAACAACTGTCATTATCAAAGTAGAATAAAATATGCCCTCAACACCAAAAATATCGTAAAAAAAAGCTGTTGCTAATGATGATGCCAAGATATTTACTAAGTTATTAGATAATAATAGTGATGAGATTACATTATCTTTATTTTCAAGAATTTTAAGAACATATTTTGCATTTTTACTACCTGTTTTAATTTTATAAATAATTCTTGCTTTTGATGTTGCTGTAATAGCGGTCTCAGAGCCAGATAGAAAACCTGATATTGTTATCAAAAAAACAATTAATAAAAGTAGTATGATTGTTATCATTATTTATATTTTTTCAATTATTTTTTTTAATTTTTTTAATTCTAAATTTTTATAATAAAATGAAGATCCAATTTTTTTTAATAATATAATATTTATAAAATTGTTTATATTTTTTTTATCTTTTTTAATTAATTCAATTAATTTTTTATTTTTAATGTTTTTATTGTATATTTTTAAATTCGCTTTTTTAAAGTGATTTTTTAATAATCTGAATTCACTTTCTTGTAAAAAACCTAAATGTGTAGAAATTTTTGCTTCTATTATCATTCCAATTGAAATAGCTTCCCCATGTTTTATAGAATTTGAATAGTTATAAAAAGTCTCAAGAGCATGTCCAATTGAATGACCAAAATTTAAATTTGCTCTTGAATTTTTATTAAATAATTTTTCTTTTAAATCCTTTTTAACATAATAAAGTTTAATATTTATTGATTTGTAAATAGCATATTCAAGCTCTTTTGTACTTAAATTAAAAATTTTCATATAATTTTTATCTAACCAATTAAAAAATATCTTATCTTGAATTATTGCATGCTTTACAATTTCTGAGTAACCTGATTTGATCTCTCTTAATGGGAGTGTCTTAAGAAGGTTTGTATCTATTAGTACCTCATCGGGATTATAAAAACTGCCAATTAAATTTTTTCCATATTTAGAATTAATTCCATTTTTTCCACCAATTGAACTATCAACTTGTGATAACAATG
>CACDMT010000017.1 GCA_902553945.1 uncultured Alphaproteobacteria bacterium
CTTTGACTTTATAGATGGAGCATCAGGTGATGATAAACTTGCTGAAATAAATAGTATTGCTTTAGATCAAATTAGACTTGAACCTAAAGTTTTTAGAAATGTTGAAAAAAGAATTTTAAATAAAAAATTATTTGATTTTAATTTTGATTATCCATTTGGTTTTGCTCCAATGGGAATGACAAACTTATCTTGGCCTGAAGCAGATAAAATGATAGCAAAAGAAAGTGCATATAATAATATACCTACGTGCGTCTCAATGGCATCAAGTACAACTTTAGAAGATATGTTTAATTTTTCAGAGGGTAATTCTTGGATGCAAATATATATTTTTCAAAGTGAAGAATTTATAATGGAGCTCTTAAAAAGAGCACAAAAAATTGGTTACAAAGTATTAATTTTAACAGTAGATGTTCCAATTCTTTCAAGAAGAGCAAGAGATGATAGAAATGGTTTTGGTTATCCTTTTAAAATTGGACCTAGACAGTTTATTGATTTTGCACTTCATCCTCAATGGAGTTTAACTACTTTATTCAAAGGTGCTCCAAAACCCATGAATTATGTTACTTCTAAAACTGGAGATCAAATTTTTAGAAGAAAAGAAAGTAGAGGAGCTACTGATTGGGACACATTAAATAGAATTAGAGATTCATGGAAAGGTAAATTGATAATTAAAGGTGTAATGAATGCTGATGATGCCAAAAAAATTATGGAATCTGGTGCTGACGCTATTGAAGTATCTAATCATGGTGGTAGACAATTAGATAGTGCAACAGCTGCAATAAATGCGCTTCCTTTAATTAGAAAAAGTGTTGGTAAAGAATATCCATTAATTTTTGATAGTGGAATTAGAAGTGGAAGTGATATTTTAAGAGCTCTAGCATTTGGTGCAAACTTTGTAATGCTAGGTAGGCCTTTAATGTATGCTATCGGTGCTGACGGAGCAAGAGGTCTGAGAAGAATTATTAACTTAATTAAAGAAGAATTAAGCACTAATCTTGGCTTAGTTGGACTTACAAATATTAATCAAGTTGATGAAAAAATAATAGCAGAGAAATATTTTAAAGATATAAACTATTAAAATGAGTGAAAAAAAAATTAGAGGTGGGGCATTAGTAGCAAGAGCAATTAAGGATAAAGGTATTGAAAATGTCTTTACACTCTCAGGAGGTTTTTGCAATCCTGCACTTGAGGGGTTTATGGAGAGCCAAATTAACGTAATTAATTGTCCACATGAGCAAATAGCTGGACATTTAGCAGATGGTCATACAAGAATTACTAGAAAACCATCAGTATGTATTGTAGGACCTGAAGGTTTTGCCAATGCTGTTCCTGCTATGATGGAAGCTTGGGGTGAAAGATCTCCTGTAATTTTTATAACTGGTTCAAGTAGTTTAAAGCGTCAAGGTTCAGGAGGTTTCAAAGAAATTGATGATGTTTCTATTGCTGCACCATTAACAAAGTATAGTGCAAGTATAACTGATGGAAATAGAATAAGAGAATTTGTTGACAAAGCCTATAGAATCGCAACTAATGGATATCCAGGTGCAGTTCACTTAAGTGTTCCCGTTGATATTATGTTTTCATCATTTGATGATGATGCCGGATTGGATGAAAGGCCTTTCTCTCACCAAAAAAAACCAATTGCCAAAGCTTGGCCAGACCCTGATTATTTAAATGAAATATTAAATTTAGCTATTAACGCTATAACGCCAATTTTTATTGGGGGTCATGGTGTGTGGTGGTCTAATGCAGAAAAAAAATTAGAAGAAGTAGGATTAAAATTAAATATTCCAATTTTTAATATTCCATATCACCAAAAACTCTTAGGTGAAGAAGCTGATACATACATGGGTTTAGCTGATATTCATCAATATCCACCATCAAAAATGGCCTTACATGAATCAGATTTGGTTTTGATGATTGGTTCTAGACTTGATAACCAAATGAATTTTGGTAACCCACCACTTTTTCCAAAAAGTACTAAACTAGTTTGTATCAATGGATCTCATGAAGAAATAGAATTAAATAGAGCTGCAGATATCAATTTACTTTGTGATCCAGGGGTTTTTTTAGAAAAATTATTAGAATTAAAACAAACAAATAAATTGAAACTTAAAAAAGTATGGTTTGATAAAAATAAATTAGAGAAGCAAAATTGGATAAAAAAAACACTGGATGATTTAGAAAAAGAAACCAATAAAGCAAAAAAAGATGGTGGCAAAATACATCCTCTTCAACTAGCTTTAGATATTCAAGATTTTTTAAATGAAAAAGATTGGTTAGTGATTGATGGTGGTAATACACATTTTTGGTCAGAAATAGCAATAAACATCGCTGGATTTAAAGGAAAAAAGCTTGGTGGAATATTACATCCTGGCACATTTAGTATGCTGGGTGTTGGAGTGCCCTTTGCTATATCGGCAAAAAATATAAACCCTGATTCAAATGTAATTTTAATAAGTGGAGATGGTGCATTTTTATCTGGCGGTTTATCTATTGAAGCAGCATTCCAAGAAAAAAAGCCAATTATTGTCGTTATAGATAATAATGGTGGGCTTGATTGTATTTCACAACAACAAGAAAGATTATTTGAAAGTGGAAAACATTTTGCTACCGACTTCAGAGATATACCTTTTCATTCTATTTTTGAGGGATTTGGGGGATATGGCGAATTGGTTACAAAAAGAGAGGAATTAGGTCCTGCTCTGGATAGAGCCTTAAAAAGCGGTAAAACTGCCTGTATTAATGTTAAAGCAAAAGGAGTTATAAGTCCTATAGTAGCTGCAGTTAGTGATAAAAGAGATAAGGCATCAATAGAATAAATTATGGCTATTTTTTCAACGCATTTATTAAACTCTGTAAACGGAACACATGCAGCTAATGTTAAGATAATAATTTATAAAATTCATGAAGATAAAAGAAATATATTCATTGAAGGAGAAACTGATAATAGTGGTCGAATGCAAAATGAGTTTGAATTAACTAAAGAAGATTGTGAAAGTAATTATGAAATGATAATTGAATCAGGTAATTACTTTAATGATACTAGTGAAATTGTTAATGAAATAAGTGTAAAATTTAATATGAAAGATCCTCAAAAAAAATATCATATGCCACTTATTATATCCCCTAATGGCTATTCTATTTGGTGGTCAAAATAAGAATGAGTAATACTGGTTTAAATATGTCAAGACGTATAAGGCGAACACCTTATACTGAAAAAGTTATAGAAGCTGGTGTAAGTGGATTTACAGTTGTAAATCATATGTTACTTCCAAAAGCATTTAAAGCAACTGTAGAAGAAGATTATTGGCATTTATCTAAAAATACTCAGATATGGGACGTATCATGTCAAAGACAAGTTCAAATTGAGGGTGATGATGCTGCTAAATTAGTACAACTTATGTCACCGAGATCAATAAAAAATATGCCTATAGGTAAATGCTTCTATTATCCAGTGATTGATGAAAATGCTGGTATGATAAACGATCCAGTTTTATTAAAATTAAGTGAAAATAAATTTTGGATTTCAGTTGCAGATTCTGATGTTTTACTTTGGGCAAAAGGAATAGCAGTAGGTGCAAATCTAAAAGTAAAAATTATTGAACCTGATGTTTATCCCTTAGCAATTCAAGGACCTAAATCAGAAGAATTAATGGTTTATTTGTTTGGTGAAAAAATAAAAAGATTAAAATACTTTCATTTTACTTTTTTTGAATTCAAGGGTACAAAACAACTAATTGCAAGATCAGGTTATAGCAAACAAGATGGATTTGAAATTTATCTAGAAGGTTTTAATCTTGGAAGTAAGTTATGGCAGACTATATGGGATGCTGGAAAGAAATTTAATATAACACCTGGTTGTCCAAATTTAATTGATAGAATTGAAGCAGGGTTATTATCATATGGAAATGAATTCACACTTGAAAATAACCCGTATGAATGTGATTTTGATGTTTATTTAAAAGATATGTCTCATGACTTTATTGGTAAAGAGGCTTTATTAAAAATTAAAGAAAATGGAATAGATAAAAAAATTAAAGGTGTAACTTTTGATGGTAGTCCAACACCTCACTGCTCAATACCCTTCCCTGTCTACTCAAATAATAGATTACAAATAGGCAATATAACATCTGGAATATATTCTCCTTTTTTAAAAACTAATGTTGGATTATCAATGATTGATAAATATTATTGGAATGATGGACAAGAAGTTGTAGTTTTAACGCCTGACAGTATTGAAAGAAAAGGTAAAGTATGTTCTATACCTTTTAGACTTAATTAACTTATGGAGTTTTAATGAGTCATTCAATTGAAATAATATGGGACCTTGGAGATCAGGAGTTATCTCCTGGAAAATATTTAACAGATCACAAGGTTATCCTCAATGAGAATTTAACAATTGATGGAGGATCTTCACCTGATTATGGGGGAAGTGTTAGTAATATCAACCCTGAACAAAAATTAGCAGCAGCAGTTAGTAGTTGTTTTATGATGACTTTTTTAGCCCTAGCAGCAAAAATGAAATGGCCAGTAAAAAATTATAAGGATAAAGCAATTTCATACCTAGGTAAAAATAATGAAGGAAGAATGTATGTTAATAAAATAGAATTAAATCCTCAAATTATTTTTGATAATGATTTCACTATATCTGATGATGAAATGCACAAAATGAAAGAAAGATCTCACAAGTATTGTTTTATTGCAAACTCCCTTTCAAAAGATGTTGAAATAAAAATAAATTAAATGAGTTTTCGATTAATTAAAACTGAAAAAAGTAATAATATTTTTAATATAATTCTTAATGATGAAAAAAATCAAAACACTTTAAGTGAAGAAATGATTAATGAATTATCTGAAGTATTTGAGATTGCTGAGTCAGATAATGAAATTAAAGTAATAATATTATCTTCTATAGGAAAGGTTTTCTGTGCAGGGCATAATTTAAAAGATTTAAATTCCAAAAGATCAGAAAACGACAAGGGTGAACATTATTATAAAAAATTATTCCAGATGTGTTCAGAATTAATGATAAGTATAAATAAGCATTCAAAACCTGTTATTGCTATGATTAATGGAATTGCTACTGCTGCAGGATGCCAATTGATTTCTAGTTGTGATTTAGCATACTCAAGTGAAAATTCACAGTTTGCAACGCCAGGAGTAAATATTGGACTTTTTTGTTCAACTCCAATGGTGCCACTTTCTAGGACAGTTGGTAAAAAACAAGCAATGGAAATGCTGCTTACAGGTGATTTAATCGATGCAAAAAAAGCTTTAAGTATTGGTTTGATCAATAATGTTTTTGATACTGAAAAATTAGAAGAAAATGTTTTAAAAATTGCAAATAAAATAGCTTCTAAATCTTCTGCAACAATTAAGATTGGTAAAGATGCTTTTTATAAACAAAAAGATATGAGTCTTAAAGAAGCTTATGATTATACATCAAAAATAATGACTGAGAATATGCTACATAAAGACTCTGAAGAAGGAATTACTGCATTTTTAGAGAAAAGATCGCCTAATTGGAAAGATTAAATTTTAATTATATTTTAAAATGGATCAGGTTGAATAGGTTCTGTTGCTAACCAAGTGGATTTAGTTTGCATATAACATTGCATTCCTTCCCACCCATTTTCCCTACCGTATCCTGATTGTTTAAAACCTCCAACTGGAGATTGGGTTGAGGCATTAAAATAATTATTTATATACACTGTACCCGCTTCTATTTTATCTGCAGTACGTATAGCTTTATTAACATCTTTAGACCATATTCCAGCTGCTAATCCATAAATACTATCATTAGCTATATTAATAACTTCATTTTCATTGTCCCATGATTGTAAAGATGCAACCGGGCCAAATACTTCATTTTGCGCTAAATCATCTTCATTAGGAACATTATCAAATATTGTTGGACCAATATAGTAACCTTCAGTTCGTTTTTCACTTCTTCCATCAATTAATAATTTCAAGCCTCTTTTTTCAGCATCATCTATTTTTGATAAAATAAATTCATACTGTTCTTTGTTTGCAATTGGTCCAATTTGAGTTGATGAGTCATTGGGATGACCTACTTTTGCTTTTCTTACAACTTCTAATAATTTTTTTGTAAATTTTTCTTTAATATCTTTATGAACTAATATTCTAGAACCAGAAATGCAACTATGACCTGTTACAGGAAATATACCTGAGACAACTCCATTTACTGCTAAATTTAAATCAGCATCTTTAAAAATAATTTGAGGTGATTTTCCACCAAGTTCCATAATTATTGGTTTAACTTTTTTTGATGCACTTAAACTCGCTGCACTTCCACCTTTTGTTCCACCTGTAAAGCTTATCATTCTTACGTCATCGTGTTCAATTAAAGGTGCGCCAGTAGTTGTTCCAAAACCAGTTACAACGTTTATTAAACCCTTAGGTAAGTCTGCCTCCTCTAAAATACTCATTAACTCTAAAGTTGAACATGATGCCCTTTCAGAAGGCTTTATTACAACTGTATTACCTGCTGCAAGAGCAGGTGCTAGTTTCCAAATTAATGTTCCAATTGGTGAGTTCCAAGGAAGCACAAGAGCAACAACACCGAATGGTTCCCATTTTAAATAATTATGCATATTAGGAACTTCAGATGGTATCAATCGCCCTTCAAATTTGTCACACATTCCAGCATAGTAATAAAAGCTCTCAGTTTGCCAGCTTGTTAAAGAGGGTATAATGTTTTTTGGTAACTTACCATTATCTTTTGTTTCAATCTGTCCAATTCTTTCAGAATTTTTAGCAATAATATCTCCAATTCTGTTTAAAATTCTTCCTCTTTCAGCTGAATGTATTTTTCCCCAAGGCCCTTCATAATAAGCCATATAAGCACTTTTAACTGCAATATTAATATCTACTTCATTACAGTCAGGAAGTTTTGCCCAAACTTTACCAATTGAAGGATCTTCACTTTCAAAGTATTGACCAGATGAAGGTTCATACCATTTGTTACCAGCATAATATTTATAGGTTTTTATTTCTGACATAATTAATTGTTGTTTTGTAATATCATATCTGCAGCTTTTTCTGCTAACATAATTACAGAAGCGTTTATATTTCCGCTGATCATATCGGGAAAGGATGAGGCGTCAACTACTCTTAAGTTTTTAATTCCCTTAACTCTTAGTTTTTCATCTAAAACTGCTAATTTATTATTATCAGATCCCATTGCGCATGTAGATGCAGGATGGTGACCTGTCTGTACATGATTACGGATAGATTCTTTCATATCTTCGTCATTTTTTACATTTTTTCCAGGTAATAATTCATCTGATACAATTTTACTTAAACTTGGTTTAGATAATACTTCTCTAGTATGTTTCATTCCTTCAACCAAATCATCCATATCTGATAAATCTGAAAACCAATTAGGATTTATTTGTAATTCTTCATCTGGATTTGAACTTTTTAATCTTACTGTTCCAGTACTTTTAGGTCTTAATAAATTAATTTGAAAATGCAAACCTGGAAAAGCTTTTTTTCCCCTTGCAAAAAATAAAGAACCAAAATTTAATAAATTGTCTATGTTAAATGAAGAAGTATATTTTTCCTCTTTAAAGCACATTGGGGTCATAAATATCTGTAATTCAGGCATTTCTTTTTCTCTTATAGAATGGAAAAGATTAGTGGACCAAAATGGTGCAGATGTTACTCCTTTTTTAAAAAAAATATATTGAAGACCGACTATTATTGCTCTGTCTATTCTTTGATATTTTGAAAAACTCATATCATTGTTTTTAAACCCCCAATTCATTGGCATAATAGGATGATCATGAAGGTTTTCACCAACACCTGGTAAATTATTAACTACCTTAATTCTCATATCTTTTAAATGTTCATAAGGGCCAACTCCAGATAACATTAAACATTTTGGACTACCAAAAGCACCAAGAGATAATATAATTTCCGATGAAGAATAAACTTTTCCTTTTGATAAAAGTAATCCTATGGCTTTAGATTTTTCAAATAAAATTTTAATTACTGATGTATTTTTATAAATTGTTAAATTTTTTGGTTTATATTTTAAATATGCCTCTGCTGAAGATTGTCTTTTTCCATTCCAAACTTTAACATCATATCTTCCTACACCATTTAAACTTTCATTATAAAAATCATTATTTATTTCTGAACCTGATTCAACACATGCGTTAATAAATGCTTCATCAACTAAATTATAATTACCAGCTGGTGTGAGTTTTAATGGACCTGAATGTGAATGATATTTATTTTCTTTTCTATGAAAAGCAGATGCTGACTTTTTAAAATATGGCAATACATCTTCATATGACCATCCATTTAAACCTTTTTGTCTCCATCTATTAAAATCACCTGAAGCTCCTCTCATATATATCATTCCATTTAATAAAGATGATCCGCCTAATCCTTTTCCTCTTGGGTACAAAATTTTCCTATTATTAAGACTTGGTTGAGGTATTGACTCAAAAGACCAATCAAATTTTGGATTTCCAAATATATAACCATTTCCTCCAGGCATTTGTGTAAATATGCTTTTACCCGAACCACCAGCTTCTATTAATAAAACTTTGATGTCTTTGTTTTCACATAATCTTGAAGCTAGAGTACATCCAGCAGAGCCTCCTCCGGCAATTATATAATCAAATGTTTTTTCCATAATATAATTTTAAATAATTTTTATTTTCAGTTTAATTATTTTTTCTCTCTCGATAAGCGATAAAAATGCCACTCAAGATAATTATTATACCGCCAACATAGATACTATATGTGGGAATTTCAGCAAAAATCAAAAAACCCATTAAGCCAACAAAAATAAAAGATGAATATTCAAAAGGAGATGTGACTGCTACATCAGCATTCTTAGCAGCTTGTGACATAAAAAAATGGCCAAAAGATCCCATTACTCCCAGACTCATTGCCAAAACTAATTGATAAATATTTGGCATTATAAAATTACTAGGAAAAAAAATTAATGATGTAATCAAAAGAGCAAATGAATAATAAAATATAATAGCAACACTTGAGTCAGTACTCATTACAGATCTTGTTGATAAATATACTGAAGCCATAAAACATGCAGATATTAATGGATATAGTGATTCTAGTTTAAAAAGATCTGTTCCCGGTTTAACTATTATTAATACACCGACAAAACCTATTAATATTGCCGATGTTCTAAGAATGCCAATTCTTTCACCGAGAATTGGAACTGCAAGAAAAGCAGCAATAATAGGAGCTGAGTGAGCGATAGCAATATTTTCAGATAACATTAAATGATTTATTCCATAGATATAGAAGACGACACAACCTGATGCTGAAAAAGCTCTGATTGCATGTCCTAGGGGTTTTTTAGTTTTAAGTTTGTTAAAGCCAAAATATGTTGCTAAGAATACCGCAACAATACTTCCACTCAAAGCTCTAAAAAATATCGATTCCCATACAGGGAAATGAAAGCTTAAATATTTATAGGTCATGTCATTTACACTTAGGCAAAACATTGAAAGTATCATGAAAGAAATACCTAGCAGGTTATTGTTTTTAGGTTTCATTTAGTTATTCAATATACTATGTTAATTTATTGGGATATAAATATTTAACAATGGAAACAAAATACACTGTAAAAAATATAGAAAAAAAAAGAGATCATTTAAGCATAAAATGGGCTGATAACTTCAAAAGTAAATTTCATTTTTTATGGCTAAGAGATAATTGTCCAACAGCAATTCATCCTACTGCTAACATGAGAGTTTTTAATATTCTTTCAGTAAATAAAAAAATATTTCCAAAAGAATTTCAAGTTAAAAAAAGAAAATTAAATATTTTTTGGAGCGAAAATAACCATCAAAGTCAATATGAATTGAAATGGCTAAGGGATCACTGCTATACTGAAATAAATAATAAAAAATATATTAGTCCATACAAATTTTGGGATGGAACTCTAAAAAAAAATTTTAATAAAATAAAATTAGATTATGATAATATTATAAAAGAAGACAGATATTTAAAAAAGTGGCTTGTTCTATTGAATTCTTATGGTTTTGCTATTGTTAAAAACTCTCCAACCAAAAAAAGATCTGGTTTTAAAATTTTAAATAAAATTAGTCATCATAGAGAAACTTTTTTTGGAACACCTTTTGAAGTAATAAATATTCCTAAACCTAATAATACGGCATATACTGCACAAGCACTTCGAAATCATACTGATTTACCTTATTTTGAATACGCCCCAGGTTATCAATTTTTACATTGCTTAATAAATGATGCAACTGGGGGTAAATCATCAGTAGTTGATGGTTTTGCTGTAGCAAATTATATAAGAAAAAAAGAAAAAGAAGTATTTAATATATTAACTACTAATTATGTTAAATTTAAAGATACTGATTATACACAAAAAGCAATTAGAATTCTTCATTCTCCAATAATTACACTAACTAAAAACAAAGATTTCAACGATATAAGATTCAGTATGGCGGCAATGGGAACAATTGATATTGAACCTAAAAAAATGAAAAAATTTTATGATGCTTATCAATATTTTGCATCATTATTACATAATATAAAATTTAAAATTGATTTTAGATTAGAAGCAGGTGATATTTTTTGTTTCAACAATAGAAGAATATTACACGGAAGAACAGAATTTGATCCTAATTCTGGCAATCGACACCTCCAAGGATATTATATTGAAAGAGATGAAATTATTGCAAGACTTAATTACTTTAATAATATAAAAATATAATTAATCCCAGCCACAAATTGTTTTAACCTCTAAATATTCTTCTAAACCCCAGTTTCCACCCTCTCTTCCATTGCCTGATTGTCTATAACCTCCAAAAGGTGTGCCAGGGTCAGCACTATTGCCATTAATATAAACACCGCCAGATCTAAATTTTTTTGCAACTCGTTTAGCTTTTTCTTTATCTTGAGTTTGAACGTAATTACCTAATCCATAAGTTGTATCATTGACTATAGAAATAGCTTCATTTTCATTTTCAAATGGAATAATTGATAAAACTGGACCAAAAATTTCCTCTTTAACAATTCTCATATTGTTTGATACGTTTGTGAATATTGTTGGTTTTACAAAGTACCCTTGATTTAACCCTTCAGGAAGTTCTGGTCCACCAGCAACTAAAGTCGCTCCTTCATTTATACCACTTTGAATTAAATTAATTATTTTATTGTATTGTTCTTTTGATACTACGGGTCCTATATGGTCTCCTTTTTTTTCTGCTTTATCTACTTTAATTTTATTTGCCTCATCTGCAGCTTCTTTAATGGCTCTTTCATATATTGATTTTTCTACAAGCATTCTTGTAGGAGCATCACATGATTGTCCAGAATTACTCATAATATTCCTAACTCCTTCTCTGACTGCATTAGGATGAGAATCCGAAAATATAATATTTCCACCTTTACCCCCTAATTCAAGACAAACTCTTTTAATGGAGTCAGCAGCATTTTTTGAAATTAATTTACCCGCTCTAGTAGACCCGGTAAAAGATATCATATCTATATCTGGGTGACTTGACATTTCTGTTCCTACTCCCAGTCCATCACCATTTACTAAATTAAATACGCCCGCTGGAAAACCTGCATCATGAATAATTTCTGCAAATAACATTGCAGATATAGGGGCAATTTCAGATGGTTTTAAAATCATTGTACAACCAGAAGCTAAAGCTGGGATAACTTTAAGAGTTATTTGATTAATTGGCCAATTCCAGGGAGTTATAAGAGCACAAACACCAATTGGTTCGTATAGTATATAATTATTAGAATTATTATCAAATTTTTTTTCAAATTCGAACTCTTTTAATCTCTTTATAAAATCCTTTATATGATCAGCTCCTGAAGTAGTTTGAGCAGAAGAAGCCCAATCAATTGGAGCTCCCATTTCAAGTGACATAGCATTTGTAATATCTTCCCACCTAGAATTATATAATGAATATAATTTTTCTAATAGACTAATTTTATAGTCTTTATCAGTACAACTCCAAGTTTTAAAAGCTTTTTTAGCAGCTTCTATAGCCTTGTCTAAATCTTTTTTAGTGCCAAGAGATATTTTTGCAAATACTTCTTCATTAGATGGATTAATTACTGCAAAATCATTTTTCTCAAATGGCTTATCCCATTTACCATTAATATAAAACTCTGTTTTATCTAACATATATATTTATTAAATAATAATTCATAAGATTATTCATTTATTTTTATCTATAATAGATTAAAAGAATATACAAAAAGAGGGGAAATTGACACTAGAAAATATTAAACTTGATTTGAATTTTGTTAAATCTCAATTTCCAGCATTTAAAGATCCGCTAGCTAAAGATTGGTCATTTTTTGAAAATGCTGGAGGAAGCTATGTTCCTAAAAATGTTATAGATAAACTTACTAATTTTATGACTTCAACAAAAGTTCAGCCGTATGCTGATTATCCAATGTCAAAAATTGCTGGTGAAAATATGGATAAGGCAACAGAAATGTTTGCTAACATGATTAATGCTAAAAACAACGAAATTTTAATAGGTGGATCCACATCAATAAATTTGTATGTTTTATCAAATGCATTAAAAAAATTTATTAATATTGGTGATGAAGTTATTGTTACCAATCAAGATCATGAGGCGAATATTAGTCCATGGAGAAGATTAAGTGAACATGGTGCAATAATAAAAGAATGGCAGTTTAATAAAGATACGCATGAATTAGAAATAAATGATCTTTCTAAACTTATAAGTAAAAAAACAAAAATATTAGCAGTCACACATTGCTCTAATATTGTTGGATCAATAAATAATTTAAAAGAAATTACTAAAATAGCACATGCTAATAATATAATTGTAATCGGTGATGGAGTTTCTTATGCTCCTCACGGATTTCCTGATGTAAAAGAACTTGGTGTGGATTTTTATACATTTAGCTTATATAAAACTTATGGTCCACATTTAGCATTGCTTTATGGCAAAGAAAAAATACTTCAAAAATTACCCAATCAAAATCATGAATTTTTAAATGGTCAATATCCTTATACCATAAATCCTGGTGGTCCAAATCATGAAGAATTAGTTTCACTGATTGGCATTTATGAATATTTTGAAAACTTATTTAATCATCATTTCAGTAATCAAAATTTAACGATACTTGAAAAAGTTAATAAAGTTAATGAGCTTATTGCAAATCATGAAGAAAAATTAGGCAACAAGGTTTTAAAATATATCTATGAAAGAAAAGATTTAAGATTAATTGGAAAAAATATAATTCAGAATAAAGATAGAGCTCCTACAATATCTTTTACTTCAATAAATAAATCATCAAAAGAAATAAGTGATATTTTACTAAAATATAATATAGCTACAAGAAATGATAATTTTTATGCATGGAGATGTTTAAAACATTTAGGGATAGATCCTGAGGATGGGGTAATAAGAATTAGTATGGTTCATTATAATACAAATGATGATGTTGATAGACTAATAAATGCTCTAGAAAAAATTAATTAATTATTTTACCCTACTTACATAAACTGAAATTAAAAAATAAAATACTAAACAAAAAAAGAAAAAAACTAAGGAGTTAATTGGTCCAAAAAATTCTAAAATAATTAAGCCAAGTAAACTAGATATCATTGAACTTCCAACTAAAATAATAGTAATATATTTATTTTTAATTTTTGAATTAATTAATAAGTAATGAAGATGTCTTCTATCTGGTTTGAATGGGTTAATTTTTTTTAACAATCTCCTAATAAAAACTGTTAAAAAATCGAATGTAGGGAAAGGTGCTGCCCATAACGCAAGAACAGGATGGAAATATCTATTATCAGGAATAGTATAGTAAATCAGATAACATGATATAAGAAATCCAAGAGAAGCAGAACCATTATCACCTAAAAAAGTTTTAGGAAGAAAAATACCAAAATTTGATAATAAGAAAATACCTATTAATATTGAAAGAAAAATTAGTATATTAAGATTATAAAAATTATTATAAAATATACTAAAAATAATTATTGAAAATAAACAATTTAAAACATAACCAGATGCTAAGCCATCTAATCCATCAGAAAAATTAATAGCATTTGTATATGCAATTATTGTTAAACAAGATAATACTATTCCAAATCCACCCAAACTAATAGTGAAATTAAAATATTCACCTAAATCATAAATTTTTATTCCAAAACCAACTACAATTAAACAAGCTATGGTTTGAAAAAAAATTCTTTCTGTTATTCCTATATCAAATATGTCATCGTATAAACTAACAAAAAATATAATTAATGATGATAAGAAAATAATTTTATGGAAAAAATTAGTATCAAAAAATAAAAAAAATAATAATAAACTAGAATATATAGAAATACCTCCAACTAGTGGAATTTCTCCTTTATGGAGTTTTCTATTTGTTGGAAAATCTATTAAATTTATTTTAAAAGCTATTTTTGAATAAAAATAAATAAAAAATATTTGTGAAATACTCAGAATTAAAAATAATAAAATATTAATTAAAAGATTATCAGAAAGCATTTATAATATTATTAATTGATAAATTGATTTTCAGTTTTAAAAATATTTTTAAAATCAAAAATTAGACCACTATTCTTAGTTATTTTTTTTAAATTTTCTATACCTAATTTCTTAAAATATGAATGATCTACTAAGACTAAAATTCCATCATATTTTTTATTTAATAAGGTTTTTTGAAGTTTTATTTTAAATTCTTTATAAACTATATCTTTATTTGCAATAGGATCATACACATCAACTTTATTAACTTTTGACTTTAAATTTTTGTATAGATCAATAATTTTAGAATTTCTAATATCTGGACAATTTTCTTTAAAGGTAATTCCCATAATTAATAAATTAGCTTTTTTAATATTAATTTTTTTTGATAATTTTCTTAAAAATAAATTTGCAATGTGCAATGACATCTTGTCATTAATTTCTCTTCCAGAAAGTATTACTTTTGGATTATAGTTATTACGATTTGCAATATATGTAAGATAATATGGATCAACACCAATACAATGTCCGCCTACAAGACCGGGTTTAAAATTTAAAAAATTCCACTTTGTACTTGCAGCCTCAAGTATTTCATTAGTATTTAAGTTCAATTTATTAAAAATTAAATATAGTTCATTGATAAAAGCAATATTTAAATCTCTCTGACAATTCTCAATAACTTTAGCAGATTCAGCAATTTTAATACTTTTAACTTTATGTACATTTTTTTTTATAATTTTTTTATAAAGTTTATGAATAAAATTTGTAGTTTTTAAATTTGAACCTGCAACTAATTTATCAATGTTTTGCAATCTATATTTTTTATCTCCTGGATTTATTCTTTCAGGTGAATAACCAATATAAAAATCTTTATTATATATTAAATCTGTATATTTTAATATTTCAGGTAGACAAAAATCCTCTGTTAGCCCGGGATAAACAGTTGACTCAAAAATAATAATTGAATTTTTTTTTAAATATTGACTGATTAATTTACATCCATTTCTTAAGTAGCTTAAATCTGGTTTTTTATTTTTTTTAATAGGCGTAGGTAATGTAATTATAAATACATCTGTATTTTGTAGATTTATTTTTTTTGAAGTAAAAAATAATTTTTTTTTAGATAATATACTATTTTTACTTATGTCTTTATTTAAATCAACGCCTTTGTTTAAATTATTAACTCTTAATTTATTTTTATCAAATCCTACAACTTCATAAAATTTTGAGAATTCAATGGCAATAGGTAAGCCGACATAGCCAACCCCTATTACTGAAATTTTTAATTTATTAATATTCATTATTTATAATATTAAGAATTTTATTATTAATAATATTGGAGTCAAATTTATTTTCAACTATTGTTCTTGAATTTAGAGACATTTCTTCTTTTTGTTCATGATCAAGCTTTATAAATTCTAATATTTTATTTTTCAATGATATGTAACTTTTCTTTTCGCATAAATAACCATTATATTTATTAATAACAATATTATTACATCCAGGAACATCAGTTGCTATTAATGGCTTTCCTATTGCCGCTGACTCGAGTAAAACTTTAGATGTTCCTTCTCTATATGAAGGCAATATTACACAATCTGATTTTATTATAAAACTAGTTACATCTTCTTGAAAAGGATAATAAATTATAGTTTCATCTTTAATACTCTTATCAATTATATTTTTATCAATTTTTTCATTATTATTTCGATCATATTCTCCAATTAAAATAAATTTAAGATCTGGATAAATTTTTTTTACTTCTTTAGCTGCATTAATATATTCAACAACTCCTTTATCCTTAATTAATCTTGAAATCATAATAAAATTTAATTTTTCTTTTGTAACTTTACTTATACCAGAATATTTATATTTTTTTAAATTAACACCTGAACTTGGCACAAGATGAAATTTTTTATTTTTTAAATAATTTTTATTTTTAAAAATATTATAATCATCATCATTTTGAAAAATTAAATCATTCGATCTTAACAAACTTAAATAAATAATTATTCTTATAATTTTATATTTGTAATAGTTATTTAAAAATAACGATCCTAAACCTGTAAAATTATTAATAATTTTAATTTTGGGAAAAAAAATAGATACAGTATTGAATAAAATTAATGATTTAAATGTATATGTTAAAATGATTTTAGGTTTAATTCGATTTATATTCATAAACACACTTATAAAATTATTTATAAATAAAAAAAAATTTAGATTTCTTTTTTGTAAATTAATATCAATAAATTTAATAATATTACTGAAATTATTTGTTGTTTTATCTTTAGTTGCAATAACAGTTACATCATAATTATTTTTTTTAAGTAAATAAATTAAATCTAATCTGAAATTAAATATATTCCATGAAGTATTTGCAGTAACTAATATTTTACTAACATTCATATTTTTTGTATTCAAACCTATCAAAAAATCCATATATATCATTAAATTTTTCGCATTCTAATAATGCTTGCATATTATAATTATATGATATGTTATTACCTATTAAGAAAGAGCTATAAGGTACCCACCTTTGTGAGCTATTAGAAAAATTAAGCCAAACAAATAAATATAAAATAAATATTGATATTATTGAATAATTAATTATTTTTTTTCCATTTTTATTTTTGACTAATGTGCTCATAGAAGAGAAAATAACTAGTTGAAATGGTAAATAATATATTAAAATTCTGTCAACTAGAGTACTATAAGTAAAAACTAATGGAATTAATAGAAAAGTTAGAGTTGATAAAATAAAAAAGAATTTTTTTTCAAATAATGAAAAATTAAATTTTTTATAAAAAAATATATAAATTAAGCTTGGAATAAATACTAGAATTAATCTAGGTAAAGCACCTTTTGACTCTGTTGAAATATTTATAAAATAATTTGATAATAAATTTCCAAAATCACCTCTTGATAAATAAATTATTATACCAATGAATATAAAAAATATAATATATCTAAAAAAAACACTTAAGAATTTATCAATAGATAAAATCATTATTATAAATATTAATAAAGAACTTTTATGAAACATCATTCCAAAAATCATAAACATTAGAAAAGCTAAATAATATTTATTTTTAATTGCCATCATTGATAAAAGTATAAATGAAATTGCTACTGACTGTCTAATAAACCCAATTTGTAAAACAATAACATAAAATGGGACTGCAATTATCATAAAAATCCATTTATAATCCTTGTTCTTTAGAAAAAAATATAAACAAAAAAAATTAAAAAAAGAAATTAAAAGATTTAAAAAAAATATAGGCTGATCATTTGTATAAAAAAAATAACTTAAAATCTCAAAACCCCAATCAGATCTGATATTAAAATCATAAAAATTAAAATTTTGACCTAAAATATAATAATTCTTTAAATAAGTTCCCCAATCTCCACCTATTTCAACTCTTGAACCAGTAAACAAAGCAAATATAAATAAAACAAAAAATAAGCTAAATTTGTTTAAATTTTTAGATAGTTTTTCTGAAATATAATAAAAAAAAAGTGGAATTATAAAAACAAAATAATAGCTAATTCCATAAATCATAATTTTTTATTTTTTTGAAATTTTTCTTAAATAATTTGAATAATCATTATTAGGGTAACTTTTCAAAACTTTATTAAAATCTTTTAAAGAATAATTTTTCATTATTAATGAGGCTTCTTCAGGAGAACATATTATTTTATTTTGTCTATCTTGAATTGTTTGTACAAATTGAGAAGCTTGTAAAAGTGAAGATGGAGTTCCAGCATCTAACCAAACTACATTATTATTCATAATAACATTATCAATTAAATTAAGAGAAATGTATTTATTATTAACATCAGTTATTTCCAATTCTCTCCTTTTAGATGGAGTTAATTTTTTAACAATTTTTGTTACTTTATCATCATAAAAATACAATCCTGTAACAGCTAAATTACTAGTTGGTTTATGTGGTTTCTCTATAATGGAGGTAATTTTATTTTTATTAAAATTTATAACTCCATACCTTGATGGATCTTCAACTTCACATGAAAATATTCTTGCTCCTTTTATAAAGGTGGTTTTAGATAGTTTTGCAGTATTCTCTAAACCATAAAATATGTTATCTCCAAGAATTAAAACACATTTAGAATTTTTAATAAAGTTTTCAGCTATTAAAAAAGCCTCAGCTATGCCATTAGGTTTATTTTGAATTTCATAATTAATTTTTACTCCAAACTGCTCCCCATTTCCTAATAATTTTTTAAAAGCATTTTGATCATTAGAAGTAGAAATACATAGTATATCTTTAACTCCAGTATAAATCAGAGTTGAAAGACTGTAATAAATTAAAGGCTTATCATAAACAGGAATTAGTTGTTTTGACACTGAACGTGTCATAGGAAAAAGTCGGCTTCCTGCTCCACCAGCTAAAATTATACCTTTCATTGTCAATTCACTATATCATTTAATACATTTTCTACATTAAGTTTCCAATGTTTTTGTTTTATTTTAAAATTTTTAATTATTTTTTGATTATCTAATGCTGAGTTTATTGGTCTTTTAGCTTTAAATGAAAGTTGTTCAGATTTGGCTGGAACAATATTTGCAAATTTAATTTTTTTGTTAATAAACTTTTTTTCAATAATCTTAGCTATATTATACCAACTAGTTTTATTTCCTTTTCCAGGTAAATTATATATTCCATAATTATTACTTTTAGCTAAATTTTTACTAATTAATATAAATATAAAAATAGTTATTTCATCAGCAAAAAGTGGTTTTGTTTGTTGATCGTTTACAACTTTAATGATTTTATTTTTTTTGCTTAATTTAATAATTTTATTAATAAAACTATTCTTATGATTGCTAAACAATCCTGAAATTCTAAATATAAAATATTGCCTTGCATATTTAGTAATATTTTTTTCACCTTTTAGTTTTGTAAATCCATAATATGATATCGGTGATTTATAATCATTTTCTTTATAATTTGATTTCTTTTTTCCTGAATAAACATAGTCAGTTGAAAAATGTATGATAGTAATTTTTTTTATTGAACATAATTTAGCAATATTAATTAATGATTTTGAATTGATTTTTAAACATTCAGTTTTATTATTTTCAGCACCATCAACATTTGTATAAGCAGCTGCATTTATTATATATTTAGGTTGTAATTTATTGATAATTTTCTCTAATTTAACTTTATCACAAATATTTAATTTTTTTTTTGAATAAAAATGACACTTTAAATCTTTATATTTACTTGAATATCTCTTTAAAGAAGAACCAAGTTGACCATTAGCACCCAAAATCAAAACTGTTATTTTGTTATTTTTTTTATTAACCATTCACTATTATCTAAATACCATTTTATTGTTTTTTGTAAGCCTAAGTTAAGCGGAGTTTTTTTCACATTTTTAATAATTTTTTTTATTTTGTTTGAGTTTATTGCATATCTAAAATCATGACCCTTTCTATCTTTCACGAATTGTATTTGTTTAGTATAATCAATATTTTTTTTATTAGCTTTCTTTAAGACTAGACAAATTCTTTTACATAAATTTAAATTATCTATTTCATAATTGGATCCAATATTATAAACTTCACCTGTTTTTCCTTTAATAGCCAAATAATAAAGGTATTTTACATGATCCTCTACATAAACCCATTCACGAATATTTTTTCCATTACCATATATAGGAATTTTTTTATTACTAATTGCTTTTAATATAATAACTGGAATTAACTTTTCTGGATATTGATATGGTCCATAATTATTAGAACAATGAGTAATTATTGTTGGTAAATTATAAGTTCTATTCCATGCTCTTACAAGATAGTCTGAAGAAGCTTTTGATGCTGAATAAGGAGAATTTGGCATATAAGCACTATTCTCATCTTTGGGTTTATCTTTTATATCCAGAGATCCATAAACTTCATCTGTTGAAATATGTATGAATTTGAAATTTTTTTTTTTGAATTTCTGATAATAACTATTAGCTATTTCTAATATATTGAATGTACCTTCTATATTTGATTTAATAAATATTTGTGGATTTGATATTGATGTATCAACATGACTTTCAGCTGCTAAATTGAATATTATATCAGGTTTAAACTTATATATTGTCTCATTTAGCTTTTTATAATTGATTAAGTCAATTCTTTTAAATTTATACCTTTTATTTTTTTCAAGATTTTTTAACCAATAGTTCATCGATGTTGAAGTTAATTTATCTATGTTAAGTATTTTGCAACTCTTAATATTGATTAAATATTTAATTAAATTAATACCAATAAAACCACTACCTCCTGTAACTATTATATTCATAATAATTCTATAATATCTTTAAAAAACAATGCATTACTTTTATCCTTCTTACTTAAAGTTACCTTTGAAAAATTCCATTTGATATTTAAATCTTTATCATTCCAAAATATTGTTTTTTCATGTTTTGGTGAATAAAAATTTGAAACTTTATAGTCTATTTCTGTGTTTTCCTCTAATGTTAAAAAACCATGAGCAAAACCTTTTGAAACATAAATTTGATAATTATTTTTATCAGATAATATAAATGATTTATGCATACCAAAAAACTTTGAATTTTTTCTAATATCTATAACAACATCAAAAATTTTTCCTTTTTTTACTGTTAAAATTTTTGCTTGTTCAAAAGGTTTAATTTGAAAATGCATTCCTCTTAATGTTCCTTTTTTCTTTGATAATGAGTGATTATCTTGAACAAAAGTATCTTTTATTCCTATAGACTTAAATAATTTTTGATTATATGTTTCTCTAAAAAAACCTCTATTATCTTTGAATATTTTATTCTTTATCAATATAACTTTATTATCAAAAAAACTTTCTATTTTCATAAATTATTTAAATTCATTTTCTAAATATTCTCTCAAAGCTACTTTCCAATCTCTCATAATATTTAATTTTCTTAATTCTAATTTTCTATTAATTAATCTCTCAGAAAATGGTCGTTTTGCAAAATATTCATCTGAAAAAAAATTAGAATCTACTTTATCAATTGAAATTTTATTTTCTAAATTTAGTAATTTTAATATTTCTTTAGTTACATCTAATCTGCTACTTAAACCTGAACAAACTAGATTATATAAACCCCATAATTCTTTTTTAAGCAATAGTTTTGCATTTTCAGCAAAATCATAAGTATATGTCGGTGTTCCAAATTTATCATCAACAATATTTAACTTACTATTTCCATCTTTAATTTGGGTAATAATTTTTTTTATAAATTTTTTATCTTTTTTTATTCCTCCACCCATCATCCAACCTGCTCTTAAAACTAGATAATTTTCCTTGTTTTCTATTACATATCTTTCCCCTAAATATTTTGATTTTCCATAGATACTTATTGGATTAGGTATGTCCCAGTCATCATAATAATCTTTTTTACCATCAAATATACCTGCTGTACTAATATAAATAATAGGAATATTTAGAATATTAGAAATTATTACTGCATTTTCAACAGAAAGTGTATTTGTTAAATAAGCATTTTTTTCATCTTTTTCGCATTGTTCAAGATCAGTAATTGCACCTAAATGAAATAAGTAATCAGGATTAAAATTTAAAACATCAGTTTTATACTTTTCAAAGTCTCTAAAATCTAAATATGATAACCAATCTGAATTTTGATCTATATCTGAACATTTTAAATCATAATCTTTCTTAAAAACATTATAGAAAGCTTCACCTAACATTCCACCAGCACCAGCAATATATATTTTTTTCATTTATGATAATAATAATTTGAAATATTTTTTTCTAATAGCATGTTTAGTATAAAATTCACTTACTTTATTAAACCCATTTAATCCAATATTTCTTCTTAATTCATTATCTAATATTAATCTTTCAAGAGCATAAAACCAAGAATCATAATCATTTTTTACCAATATTCCATCATAGTTATTTTTTATAATATCTCTTGTTGTTAAAATATCTGATGCTACAGTGGGAATTCCTAAACCCATATATTGAAGAGCTTTTAAGCCGCTTTTTCCATAAGACCATTCTTCATTATTGACTGGATATATTCCAATATCTATTTTTCTTAAATCCTTTATTTCATTTTTTTTATTCCATTCTATATTTTCAACTATAAAGTTTTTATTTTCATATTTAAGATTACTAATTACAATAAAATTTATATTATATTTTTTTGCAAGATCTTTTATAACATTTTCAACTATACTTAGATAAGACACTGAACTAAATGTACCAGTCCAACCTATGGTTATTTTATCTTTGATTAAATAATTTAATGAATTAATATCAGAAAGATTAAAAATTGTGGGAGGAATAAAAAAACAATTATTTTTGTTAGAAAAACGCTCACACATTTTTTCAAGTTCTTTAGAGCTAGTAATAATATATTTAGCTGATTTAATTAATATTAAATATTTTTTATTTGATTTAAAATAATATGTTAATGGATTTATATTGTTTTTTTTTATTACAAAAATATTATCCTCTATATCATATATTAGAGTTATGTTTTTTCTAATAAGTAATTTTTCAAAAAGAGTATCAAAAAAAGGAGTTCCCCATAAAAAAAGATAAACAGTATCATTTTGATTTATTCTGAAAAGAAAAAGATACCTTTTGACATAAGAAATTAAGGTGTAAAAAAATTTTTTTATAAAATATCCTTTTTTATACATGATGTCCCACATATTTTTTGAAAAAAAAGAATTAAATTCAACTTTATGATTATTTTTTTTTAGAGCATTAATATGTTGTTCAAATTTAAATCTTTGTCCTGCTTGAACACCATATGGAAATGGACATAAAAAAATTATTTTTTTTCTAACCATTATATATATTTTGATACCATGAATTAAATTGTATCAATGACCAAAGTTTATGTTCATTATTAATTTTTCCCTGAATATGATCTTTAAATGTTTTATCAATAACGTTTTGATTAAATAAGTTATGTTTTAAATTAACATTTTTAGATAACATATCTCCTGCCCAATCTTTTAAATCATTTCTAAGAAATTTTGAAATGGGTATTGCAAAACCACTTTTCTTTCTATCATATAGATCTTTAGGCAAATAATCAGACAATAAATCTTTAAGTATATATTTAGATGTATTATTTTTAATTTTAAATTTATGAGGGATTGAAAAACAAAATTCTATTAATTTTTTATTTAAAAAAGGAGTTCTAACCTCTAAACTATGATACATTGAGGCTCTATCCATTTTACAAAGAATATCATCACATAAATAGCTATTAAAATCTTTAAGCATCATATAATTTACAAGATTAAGATCACTTTTATTTTCAATATCAATATTCTCTTCGGTAAAATTATTAAAATTTAATAATTTATCATTAGGAAGCCATTCTGATATCATTGCATCATAAAAATTATTATTTTTTGAAATTATACCAAGTTTACTAATTATTTTATTTACTTCTTGAGTGGTATTTATTTTATTGTTTAAAATAAGCTTAAAAATTATTTTTATAAATCCTTTTGGAATATATTTAAGATTAAATAATAAAATATTTTTAAGAATATTGGGAAAATTATTAAATAATTTTTCATATTTGTGTCCATATAGGTATCTATTATAACCAGCAAATAGCTCATCTCCGCCATCACCACTTAATGCAACTTTAACTTTATTAGATGTAATACTTGATAATAATAAACTAGGAATTTGAGATGAGTCAGCAAAAGGTTCAGTGTAAACATTTGATAATTGAGGTATTATTTTTAATAAATCATTTTTCTTAAATTTAACTTCAGTGTGATTAGTGCCTAAATAATTTGATATCTTTTTTGCATAATGTGCCTCATTATAATTTTTATCTTCAAATCCAATAGTAAAAGTATTTATCTTAGAGGTAATTGAAGACATTACTGATGTAATTAAACTAGAATCAATTCCACCAGACAAAAATACTCCAATAGGAACATCTGAAATTTGTTGTTGCTTAACTGAATAAGTTAATTCTTCATGAACTCTTATTTTTGCTTCGTTATAATCTAATTTTTCATCTATCAATAAATTACTTTCATTAATTTTCCACCATTTTTTATATTGAATAGATTTTAAATTAATAAAACTATTAAAATCAATATTTTTGATAAATTTATATTTATTAAAATCTATTTTGATAAATGATCCAGGTGGTATTTTAAAAGCATTATTATAAATACTTAGCGGGGTTTTTATATAATTTAATTTTAGATATTGATTTACAGCGTCTAAATTAATACTTTTATCAAAATTTTTAAATTTTAAAAAAGTTTTTGTATCTGAAGAGAAAAGTAAAAAGTTTTCTGATAACCCTATATATAAAGGTTTCTCCCCTGCCCTATCACGTATTAAATATAATTCATTTGTTAATTTATTATATAAAGCTATGGAAAACATTCCTTCAATTAATTGAAGGCATTTTTCTATACCAAAATTTTCAAATAAAACTAAAATTGTTTCAGTATCGGATGAAGATTCCCAAGAATAATTTTTTAAATATTTTTTTCTTAATTCAAGATGATTATAAATTTCACCATTAAATAATAAAATAAAATTTTTGTTTTTAGAAAACATAGGTTGATTTGCTCTTTCATTAAGATCCTGAATTGACAGTCTAGTATGACCAAAATTAAAAGTATTAATATTATTTTTATAAAGTAATGTTGATTGATTATCAGGGCCCCTTCTTAAAAGTAAATTATTAATATCACTAAAATTGCTTTCATTTATTTGATAATTATGATTACTTATACAGCCAATTAATCCACACATAATATTTATTAATATAGTAATTTATGAAAATTTAAATTAATTGTTATGATGAATATGGCGGTATTTGACAATTATTTTACAAATAAGTATTCGATAGAAGATAATGTATGCATCTTAGATAACGATGATAAATATACAAAGAATTTTGGTAAACAATGGAAAAAATATAGAAATGTACAAATAGACAGTTTAAATAATTTTAATATTTCAGAAAATTTCTTAGATAATCTTCTATTTAAAAATACAAATATTTTAAAAAATAAAACAGTTTTAGAAGTAGGATGTGGTGCTGGAAGATTTACAGAGCACATAGTTAAATTAGCAAAAACTTGTGTATCTGTAGATTTATCATCAGCAATTTTTTTTAATGTTTCTAAAGATAATAGAAATTTATGTCTTATAAAAGCTGATATTTTAAAATTAATTAGTAAAGAAAAATTTGATATTGTAATTTGCCGTGGAATGATACAACATACTCCTAATCCTTATAAAACTATTTTAAAATTATTTGATTTCATTGATAAAAATGGACAAATATATTTTGACGTATATCCAAAACCTAAAATTGGTTTTTTTCATCCAAAGTATTTTTTATGGAGACCTTTTTTTCAAAAATTAATCAAATATGAAAAAATGGATAATTTTTTAAATAATAATATTAGATATTTGTTAAAAATTAAAAGAATAGTGAAAAAAATTTTATTTAATAATAATTTTCTTTCAGATTGCTTAGTGCCTATTTGGGATTATCACAATAGATTAAATTTAGATAAATATGAATTAGAAAAGTGGTCAATTCTTGATACTCTAGATGGATTATATGCGCAATTTGATAATCCATTATCACATAAAGAAATATGCGATTTCTTAATATCTAAGGATTTTTTAATAATAAATAAAAGAAAAGATTTGAATTGCTTTCAAGTAAAACTTAAAAGTGGATAAATGCAATGTCAGAATCTTTTCTACTCCCTTTATAGGTTAATATTTTTTTATTACTAAATAATTTATCAGTAGTTTTTTTAGTAATAATATTTGATTTAAAAATTATTTTATTATTAATATTTTCTAGTAAATTAGATATATTAATTTCATTTTTTAGATCGTTTTTTGATTCATATATTTCGGGAAATTTATAATCTTCAATAATATATATACCATTATGCTTTAATGATGGTAAAAAATTTTCTAAATTCTCTAATATACAAGATTTTAGATGTGAAGCATCATCAATTATTATATCAAAAAAATTTAAATTTTTATTTACAAAATTTAATATTTTTGCACGATCTCTTAAATTAATTTCAAAAAATTTTATTCTTTTTGATTTATATAAAAAATTATTATAGTTAATATCTATACAATAAATATCGGCTTTACTAAAATAAAAATAAAATCCAGCAGTACTGCCACCATTTAATACTCCTAATTCAAGAATATTAATATTTTTATCTTTTAAATGATATAAATTTTCAATATAGAAATTATCATAA
>CACDMT010000018.1 GCA_902553945.1 uncultured Alphaproteobacteria bacterium
TGTAAAACTTAAATAAGAAGTTCCTCCTACAGCGTCTCTAAAAATATTGCCAAAACGAAGTGTGTGAATAAATGCAGAAGCATGCTCAATTTCTCCATTTAAACCAACAATACCCGCCTTACCATAAGCTAGTATATTATCTGCTGATCCAATTTCTTTTATAAGTTCAGGAACTAGAATGTTACCTAGCTTTGGTGCTAAATCTAAAATAACAGGTTTTAAATCTTCAACAAATTCTTGATCACTCCAGGGATTTTCAAAAACAGCTGCAACTGAAACTAAAAGGACTGGCTCTTTTGCTTTTTTACCTCCTTCAATGAATGTTTTATCAACAAATTTATTAAATTTACGAAGTTTTATTTCCATTTTTAACTAGCAATTTGAATGTTTGAATTATCAAGTTTTATTTTTGGCATTACCTCATCAGTAAACAATTTTATACTTCTCATACAAGCTTCATGTTCAATACCTGGAAAATTTGACCAAACTTGTAAATTTTGTAGATTTAATTCTGATCTTAGTTCATTAATTTTATTCACTACATATTCTGGTGTTCCAAAAAGTAAATTTCTTTTGTGTAAAAAATCATAATTTAATAAATCTAATTTATGATCAGTTTCAGGAAGTTCTTCACCAGGATTCATATGGTTACCAAGACCTCGCCAATGACAAACCCAACGCATATAATTTACTATGTGTTCACCAGCAAGTTTTTCAGCTTCTTCCATTGTATCAGCTATAAACATATCTCTTACAAGACATATTCCTTCACCGAGAGGTACTTCACGATTTTCTACTTTAGATTTCGCTTCCTTGTAAAGAAGAAATCTTTTTTTGAGTGCTTTTACAGTTGGTATCCACATAATAGTATTTATTCCATTTGACGCAGCCCACTCTATTGATGATGGGCTATCTACAACCTGCCAAATAGCTGGATGAGGTTTTTGAAAAGGTTTAGGTAAAATACTGATTTTTTTTACCTCTTTTGTTTCCATATCCAAAAATTCATCGCTTGGGGGACTCATATCGTGTTCCCATTTAAAGTTTGGAGCAGGATAAGTATAAAATTCTCCTTGGTGGTTAAAAAACTTTTCTGACCATGCTTTTTTCATAATAGTTAAAGTTTCTTCAAATAAGCGAAAGTTTTTTGCCTGATCTTTAAGATCAGCTTCTTTATTCATATTTATAGCTTCTCTTCCGTATACTCCTCTACCTATGCCAACTTCAACTCTACCTCCAGATAATTGATCTAAAAAAGCAATATCTTCAGCTAGTCGAATAGGGTTATGAAAAGTTATAACATTGCAAGCTTGACCAATTTTTATATTTTTAGTCCTTGCAGCTATATCGGTTCCCATCATTAAAGGATTGGTACAAGACTCCATCCCTTCGTGATTAAAATGATGTTCAGTAAACCAAATAGAGTCCCAGTTATTTTCATCACAAAAAACTGATATATCTCTAGCTTCATCTAAAAGCTGGTTGTATGGTTTATGTTTCCAATTTGTCGTATTACAAAAATATCCAAATTTCATATTAATAAAATTTATATTAAGTTACGACCGATCCCACTTTCGTAATTAGTTTACGCTGAGTTATGTATCGTTAATTATTATATTACCATTATTATTGTACTAGTTGCAATAAATTAAGCTAAAATCTAGCAGGAGAATAAGCACTTATATCAATATTAGGTATATGATCTTGAGAAAGGCTATCAATTATTTTGCCAGTAACTGCTCCTAATGTCCAACCAATATGTTGATGACCAAAGGCATATATAACATTATTATTTTTTTGAGACTTTCCTATTATTGGTAAGGAATCAGGTAATGTCGGTCTTCTTCCCATCCATGTTGATTGCACTTTTCCCAATTGTGGTAAAACTTTTCTAGATTGTCGTTCAATCATATTCAAACGTTTTTTATTTGGTGATTTATTTAATCCAGCTATTTCAACAGTGCCTGCAGCTCTTACTCCATTGTGAATTTGAATAAGATAAAATCCTGACTCAGACCAAGCAACTGGACGATTAATTAATTTTTCATTTGTTTCAAATAAAATATGATAACCTCTTTCAGTATCAAGAGGAAATTTATCGCCTAGCATATTTGCAATTTGGTTTGACCATGCTCCAGCACAAATAATAATTTTATCAAATTTAATTTTTTTATCTTCCATAAATAATTCAATATTTTTTTCATTTTGTATTAAGTTTTTTACATTTTGATTAATATACATACCTCCTAACTCTATAAACTTGTCAAAAATTTTATTACTTATGGCTAAAGGATTTGTAGTGTGTCTTGATCCAGTAAATACTTGACCTGCATAATAAACATCTGCAATATTTGGTTCTAATTCTTTAACTTCATCTTTATTTAAATTTCTAACTTTAACATTGTTTTTTTTTCTAATATTATTAGCGTATTCATAATTTTCAAATGACTTTTTTGTATCAAATAAATATAAATTTTCTTCATGACTTATAAATTCTTTTACATTAACATCTTTAAAAATTTCATCGTATGATAACTGAGAATGTTTTAATAGATTTGTAAGTGAAGTTGCAATTTCATCAACTTTCTCTTTTCGACAGTTTTTTAAAAAATTTATAGCCCAAGGTAAATTTTTAATTATATAAAAAAAATCAACTGCAAGTGGACCATCTTTTCTTAAAAGCATCGAAGGAATATCCCACAAAAGTCCTGGGTAATTAACAGGAACATTTGCATAATCTGCAAAACTACATGCATGCCCAAAACTAGTCATTGTGCCAGGTTTTTCCTTATCAATAAGAGTTACTTGAAAACCTGATTTTTTTAGAAAATAAGCACTGCAAATCCCTACAATGCCTGCTCCTACAACCGCTATATTTTTCACTATTTTATCTAGCTTTAATACCTCGAAGTCTTTCAGCTCTTCTTCTTAATAATTCGACTGTAGTTAAGAGAACTATTGAAAGTATAACTAAACATGTTGCCATACATAAAATTACAGGGCTAATTTCTTGACGTATGCCAGCCCACATTTGTTTTGGTATTGTAAGCTGATCAATACTTGCCATAAACATGACAATTACCACTTCATCAAAAGAAGTTATAAATGCAAACAAGGCTCCAGAAATTATTCCTGGCAAAATTAAAGGCATAATTACTTTAAAAAATGTTCTCATTGGTTTGGCACCTAAACTTTGAGCAGCTTTAACCATATTCATATCAAAACCAACTAATGTTGCTGTAACTGTTATTACAACGAAAGGAGTTGCTAGTGCTACATGAGCTAAAATAACTCCAGTAAATGTATAAACTAGATTGATTCTAGCATAGAAAAAAAACATTCCTGCAGCAGTTATTATTAATGGAACAATCATTGGTGAAATTAGTATTGACATTATAAGTGCTTTGTAAGGCATGTGCGGTCTACTTAATCCTAAAGCTGCCATTGTACCAAGAACAGTTGCAATAAAAGTTGCTATTATTCCAATATAAAAACTATTTACTGTTCCCTTCATCCATTTTGTTGAACATGGTACTGTTGAAGAAACAACTTCAGCACTACAGTCTCCAATCATATTTCTATACCATCTTAATGACCATGCTTCAGGATCAGGTGGCCATGCTAACATACCTTCTGTAAATACCATGAATGGTGAAACGCTAAATGATATTGGAACAATTGCAATAAGTGGTGCAATTAAAAAAAAGAAGACAACTCCACAAAAAAATAAATAAGCATAATAATAAGTTCTTTGTATTGGAGTTGCATAAGTTGGTAGTGCCATATTTATCCTAGTTTAATATTATCTATGCCAACAATTTTATTATAAAGCCAATAAAATATTAACATAAAGCCTAGAAGAATTGCTCCTAGTGCTGCTGTTAATCCCCAGTTAAGAGTTGTTTTAAGATGGTATGCAATCCAACTACCAATTAACTTACCATCTTTTCCTCCAACTAACTCAGGAGTAATAAAATATCCAATAGCTAAAACAAATACTAATAGTCCGCCTGCACTCATACCAGGTATAGTTTGAGGAAGATAAACTCTCCAAAAAGCCATGGCAGGTTTTGCACCTAGATTTTGAGCTGCTCTCATGTGACTTTTAGGAATAACTCTCATCACACTGTAAAGAGGAAGTATCATAAAAGGTAATAATATTTGAGTCATTGCTATGAGGGTTCCTGTCTCATTATAAACCATTGCAATTCTTCCATCATCATTCAAAATTCCTAACCAGACTAATACACCGTTTATAACTCCTTTTTGTTGAAGCATAACTATCCAAGCAGTTGTTCTTACAAGTAAAGATGTCCAAAATGGAAGTAAAACAAAAATCATTAGGAGGTTACTATATCTTAAAGGTAAATTTGCTAGTAAGTGAGCAACTGGAAAACCTAAAATTAAACAAAAAACTGTTACGTAAATACTAACTTTTAATGTTTTTAACCAAGTTTGAACGTAAACTCTTCTATCTTCATCTTGCTGCACAACATTTAATTCTTGATCAAATGTTCTGTCTATAGCATTCCAATAATAGATTGATGTTTGATTATTTATCATTTGACCCATTGCATACCAATAAGTTGGGTCAGCCCATTTTTCATTAGTTTCTATAAGAAATTCTTTATAAGAATCAGGGAACTCTTCCTTTTTTACTACTTTTTTAATTGCTCTTGATGTTTTTTTGATAAGACTTTTCCAACCAGATTTAGAATAATTCATTCTAGTTAATGCTCTGCCTACTTGAATTTTATCACCGTAAGCTAGTTCTTGAAATAATGCTTTGTAAACTTCTTCAGGAGGAAGTTCGTCTTTTTCTTTATCCCACTTTTTATACTCTTCAAAAGTATTTGGGAAAACTGTATTTATTTGACTATCGTCAACACTTCTAAGAAGCATATCACCGATCGGCATTACAAATGTAACAATTATAAAAAGTAATAGAGGAAAAACTAATAAAAAAGCTCTGATTTTATTTCTTCTCTCAGCCTTTTTAAGACTTTGTTTTAATGGAACTCCATCTGTTGTTAATAATTCTGCAGTAGAAATAAAAACCTCCCAAATTAAAAAGGCGAGATAAATCTCGCCTTTAAATTAAATGATTGTCGTTAGTATATCAAGCTTAGTTACCCATCCAAGCTGCATAACGTTCATTAATCTCTGCACCGTTATCTGACCACCATTGTGGGTCACTTACGATTGAAACTTTTAAACGCTCAGGCGTGTTAGGCATATGAGGCATAATATCTACGCCACCTGGTCCCCAAGGCTCACCTTCTACAATGATTGGAATACCAGAAGCTCTCATAGGTCCATAAGTAATATACTTTGCTTGTAAAGCTTGTGACGTAGGAGAAGAAGCATGCATCATGAAATCAAGAGCTGCATCTCTGTTTGGCGCACCAGTTGTTAAGCATAAATATTCTTGGTCAAGAACTTGTCCTTCCCAAATATATTCAAAGTTTTCACCTTCAGCAAGGTTTGCTGCACCAACACGTCCGTTATAAGCAATAGCCATTACAACTTCACCACTTTTTACTAACTCAAGTGGCTTTGAACCTGAAGACCAGAATACAACATGATCTTTAATTGTATCAAGTTTTTCAAAAGCTCTATCAAGTGCACCAGTTTGTTTTTCTAAAACTGTTGGTACTGCATTTGGTTCTACACCATCAGCAACCATAGCTTTTTCTACTATACCTGTTGCCCAAGTATGAATACCTCTTTTGCCTGGAAATTTTTCCACGTCAAAAAAGTCAGCCATGCTATCTGGTTTTTCACCAGGGAAAGCATCTGGATCATAGAACACTACGTAAGTCCAGAAAATTTGTGGAACACAACAATCCCAACCTGAGTGATACTCAAGTCCATTATTTTCCATATCTTCTGCAATTGACTCACCATCAGGTCCTGGAACACCCATTGATGCGATTTCACTTGAAATATCTTCAAACAATCCTTCATCACAACCTGTAATTGCATCACCTGGTAAAACATCTACTAGATCCCAAGTAACACTTCCACTTTCAACTTGTGCTCTTACTTCACCTAAACCTCCATTGTAGTTCTCAAATACAATAGAGCTTGGATCAGAGTAAGTATCCGCATAAGCTTTTTGTTGACTTTCTGTATAAGCACCACCCCAAGATGCAACTGTTACAGCACTTGCTGCAAAAGGTGCAAAAACGAAAGATGCGAATAAGAAGACTTTTAATAATTTAGACATATATATCCTCCTATTTTTTAGTTAACTAATCTTAAGATTATGTCTGTAATGAAAACGTAATAACATGTTGGAACATGAAAAAAAAGGCTTAAAAATAAAAAATAATGGCTGAAATTATAGATATATTATAGTTTATAAATCTAGCGCTCTAACATCATCGGGATTCCAGCTTAAATTTAATACATCTCCCTCCTTATGACTAAAGCTTCCTTCATTAGGAACCTTAACAATAAACTCATTATTTCCACATACATCAAGTCTAGCTCTAATGTGATCGCCTAAATAAATTAATTCCTCTATTTTACCTGAAAAATTATTTGCATTTGGATTTTTACTATCAATCGTAACTCTCTCTGGTCTAATTGAGAGTTGAGTTTTATCACCAACTTCATTTACATTAACTTTTAACGCCTTGACCATACCAAAGCCTTTATCAAGATCTACAGAACAAGTAGTTCCATTAACTTCTTTCACAACTCCATTTAGAGTATTATTTTCTCCTATAAACTTTGCTACAAAAGAATTTTCTGGTTTTTCATATAAAATATCTGGAGTAGATAGTTGTTGAACAACACCATCATTAAAAACTGCTATTCTATTTGACATTGTTAGAGCTTCACTTTGATCATGTGTAACATAAACTACTGTAATTCCAATTCTATCGTGAATATGTTTTATTTCATACTGCATTTGTTCACGTAAATTTTTATCAAGTGCTCCAAGAGGTTCATCCATTAATACAAGACGTGGCTCAAAAACAAGTGCTCTTGCTAAAGCCACTCGTTGTTGTTGACCTCCAGATAATTGCGCAGGAAACCTTGAGCCAAAAATACCAAGTTCAACCATATCTAGTGCTTTTTGAACCTTATCTTTAGTTTCAGCTTTTGAAATTTTTCTAACTTCTAATGGAAATGATAGATTTTCTGCAACTGTCATATGAGGAAATAAAGCATAATTTTGAAAAACCATTCCAATTTCTCTCTCATACGGAGGTATTTTACTTATTGGTTTTGACTCTAAAAAAATCTCACCATTTGTAGGTGTTTCAAAACCAGCTAACATCATTAGGGTAGTTGTTTTACCTGATCCAGAGGGGCCTAACATAGTCACAAATTCACCCTTAGCTATGTCTAGATTTAAGTTTTTAACAACTAAAACTTCACCATCATAACTTTTATCTATTTTTTCAAACCTTACAAAACCTTGAGTTGAGTCATTCATATATTGTACTATTTAGTATTGATGCTTGAATAACTGCCAGAAAAGAAATAGTCAAAAGTTAATTTAAAAAAATGTTCATATTTGGAGTTATTCTTGCATTAGTAGCGGGGATTTTATTTGGTTTAATAGGACCCACTACTAAAATTGCTTACAATTCAGGTGCATCAGTTGGATTGGCAATTTTCTTACGATATGCAGTTGCATCACTTATAATACTACCTTTCGTACCATATGAGAAAAATCTATTAGTCAATTTTAAAAAAAATTTAATTTATTTTTTATCAATTTCAATTGGTTCAATATTTTTGACACTTGGATTATTAACATCAGTTATATTTATTGAAGTAAGTCTAACTATACTTATTTTCTGTCTCTATCCAATATATGTACTTCTTTATTCCATAACCATTGATAAAGAAAAAATTTTATTAAAAGTAAAACTTCTTTTTTTAATTACTTTTTTAGGAATTGTATTGGTCTTAGGTCCATCATTTAAAGTTATAAATATATTAGGCATTCTTTTAGCTATTGTAGCTTCTCTTGGTGCTACAAGCATGATTATAATAAATCAAAAAATGTCTTTAAAAGGTATTTCTCCTATACCTATTAATATTTTTATAAATATTTTTAATAGTATCTTCTTTTTTTTAGTACTGAAAATATTTTTTTCTTTAAGTTTTGATTTCTCAATAAATATTTATCTTTTAATTTTAATACCTTCAATTTGTTATAGTTTTGCACTTTTATCACAATTAATTGCTATCCCAAAAATTGGTCAATCATATACAGCGTTGTTTCTCTATTTAGAACCAGTTGTAGGAGTTCTTGGTGCAGTTTTTTTATTAAAAGAAAATCTAGAAACTTATCAGTTTTTAGGTGCTTTTATTGTAATTGTAAGTTTATTATCTGCTTCTTATATTACTAGTAAAAACTAAAATTGATTTTTCATAAAGTTAAACCAATTCTCGCCTACTATTTTTAAAGCTACTTTTTCTGCAATATTATTTTCACACATAGAGGTAAGTAAATTTCTTAAATCACTTGGTTTTGAATACCATTTTGGTAATTCAGGCCATTTAGGGTTTTTATCTTTAGACTCACCATAGTCAATTTTTTTTGTCCATTTTCCATTTCTCATCCACATCACTACATCATCTGGCCAATTCAAACAAAGATCTGATCCTATTCCAATATTCTCATCCCCAATTAAGTTTATTAGGTCTTTAATCATTGAACAAAAATCTTCTACTTTACAATCACCTAAATTTTTAAGATGATAAGGATATAAACTCAAACCAATAAACCCATCTTTCTTAGCTAATTTTTTTAAAACATCACTATCAATATTTCTTATAGACTTATGAAAGAAAGTTGGATTTGCATGTGATATTGCTACAGGTTTACTTGAAAACTCAATTGCATCAATACAAGTTTGTTTACCTGCATGACTAAGATCAACAATCATTCCAAGTCGATTCATTTCTTCAATTACAGCTTTTCCAAATCTTGAAACACCTGAGTCTTTAGGCTCAAAACATCCACCACCAAGTGAAGTTTGATTATTGTACGTAAGTTGCATAAAACGAAGACCTTTAACAAAAAATTTTTCAACCAAAAAAATATCATTTGCAATTGGAGCTGAGTTTTGGAAACCAAAAATTATCGCTACTTTATTGTTTTTCTTAGCTTGAAAAATATCATCTGTTTTTTTTGCATGAGTAATTATGTCTTGATGTTCCTTAAAGAGATCATTCCAGTATTCAATTTTTTTAAAAGACTCCTCAGTATTTTCCCAATACACTAATGTCGCATGAATAGCGGTTATTCCAGCTTTATGTGCATTTTCGAACAAATCCCTATTCCAATTACAATATTCTAATCCATCAATTAAAATAATATCTTCACTTATTTTTGACATAGATTAATACATCTATTAATGAAAAAATAGAAATTCACTATAAATATTTAATAAATGCTTCAAAAAGTTAAACAAAACAACAGTTATATGAGACTTGATAGAATGGGATCTCGCTATCCATCAAGACTAAGTTTTTCAAGAAGTATGCTTAGAAGATTAGTCAATGATAATTGGCAGATAAAAAAATCTAAATTTGATTTAGACAAAGATGGATATGGAACAGTTGTTTATGAAATTATAATTTGTAATGAGACTTATTCACTTGTATGCTTTTCTGCTTTTCTTGATGATAAGGATAGAAGTGATAGGGTAATTGCTAATAAATGGGATACAGCGTATACATTACATGTTGGAAAATTATCTGATGAAGATCTCAAAAGATTAAAAGAAACAATTCCACTTCAAGAATCAGGAAGAAATTCTCCAAATGAATTAATTTTAAGTAGAGCTAATAAAAGTGTTAGATTATTTCAATATGTTGTTGATTGTCTTGCAAACGGTAAACAACCAGATATCAATGAGATTAATAAAGTAGGTTACTTATTAAGAACAACTGCTGTTTATGGTAGTGGTAAATTTGGATTATCAGATTTTAGTAATACAAAAAATACTACTGTATTCAATCAACCTTTTAGAGCAGAAATGTTGTCAGTATATTTAATAAGAGAATTTAGTGTTGATTTAGTTGAACATGTTGCAAAACAAATAAATCCTAAAAATAGTGTTAAGTTAAAAAGAGAAATTAAACAACACTTAGGTATTGGAAATTCAACAGGTTTAGGAATGGCGCCTTTTATTATTAAACATCCAAAGTTAATTAATAAATGGATGAGTCAGTACACTAAAACTTTAAACAATATTGTTAATTATAATTTAGAGAACATAGTTTTTGAAAAATATAAAAAACTTTTAAATAAAGCATTAAATTACATTGAAGAAGTTATTACTAGTGATGAATTCCAAATTAATAAAAATAAATCTACAATTAATGATTTAAGAAAATATATACTTTATTGTAAAGAATTAAACTTTTCTGAAGATCTAAAATGGTTAGATATTCTGGAGTATTGTGATTTAAATTTTAATAACGATACACAGGAAATTGCAAGAGTACAATTAATTGAATTGTTCCCACAAATATCAGAGGAATTAGCTGAAGATATGGCTGATGATGAGATTATGGATATTGATGGTAGCCAATCTATTGGTAATTTAAAAAAAATTATTGATAATAAATATTCATGGGTAAAAAATATTGATTTTAATAATAAGAATAGTAATTATTTATTTTGGTATGTATCTGCTGCAAAATTAGAACCAAGATTAGGTGAGAGATATAATGAAAATGGAAGTGAATTAGAACAAAATTTAGGCATTGCAAAAATGGTAAATGATTTATTCAATAGTATTAAAAATTTAGATGAAAAAAAATTAATATGTGAATTTCTTTTGGCAAATCCTCAATTCAGAGGTATTGTTAAAAGAATTCAATCTTTAGAAGATTATCCTTATTCAGAAGTAGAAGATAATGTGCTTGATAAAAAAACAATGCCAATTGATATGTTAAGATTTAAATTATCATTTTTTGGGGCAAATCGTTACGATCCTAAATCTGATAGATGGTTAAGAGTTAGTTTTTTTTCTGGAGCGCCTTATTTATCAGATTTAGATAATAAAAATGTTGATGAATGGGGATTTGCAACAATGAATTCTTATTAATATTTGTGAGTTACTCTTATTACGAAGTTTATACTAATACTCAGCGAGCTTTCTCTGGTCTAGGATTTACGTATGGATCTGATGAAGATGCTGCATTTATAACAACTTGGCTGGAATTATGTCGTTTGGATGGAATAAGGTTGCTAACTTTAAAAATTGATGAGTTGGATAATAGTTTTAATGCTTATATTGATCAATCAAAAATTAATTCTGAGTTTGATTGCAATAATAAATCTATCTTGATGATTGGACCAGGTTTAATTGATTATTTAATTTCTAAGATAGATAATAATTTAAATGTAACTTTAAAGAATTGTTGTGACCCTATATTTTTAGTTCCTTTACTTTATAAGTATTCAAAAAAAAATATTAATTCTCAAATAATTTCAAATCAAAAAGTAGTTGCACAAATAACAAATAAAAGTATTTCAATTCTTAAAAAACTTATTTCCACAAATTTTGAGGGTAATATTGATATATTTTTAACAATTAATAATATGAATGAACAATCATTAGAAATTAATATTAAAGCATCAGAAATAAATAAAACACTGTCTAACGGGATTAATCCTAATAAAAAACATTGGGATGAAATCTCTAAAATTGCGTTTAGAACTTTTGTACCTGAGTCAGAAGAATCTAGATCTAAGGGTGCCGGAGGTGGAGATGCTAATGATTAAAAATTTGCTGCTCTATGCTACTGAGCTATAGTCAAAACTAGAAAAAACCTTTATTTTTATAACTAGAAGACTAGTTAAACTAATTTTTTTTAAAATTTAATAAGTCTAGTACAAATGTGATAATATAAACAAATAGTTAAAATTATAAAATTCTTAATATTTATATTTTTTTACAGAATCATCATTTAAAATAAATTCAACTTCATTAGATGATATTTTATTTATTGATTTAAATAAATTAAATTCTTTTATTAGTTGGTTTAATTTTTCTCTATCTTTTTTTTTCATTTTAGGACCAGGTGCATTTATTCCAACATCAATTATTACTTCTGCCCCATTTAAAAAAGCGTTTATGTATGTTTCTATTACCTTACATTTTCCTGTCATAGCTTCAGTAACCCAAATTGGTTTGTTAATATTTTTTTGTTTAAGTAAATCAGAAAATTCATCTACCCACATTTCTTTATCACAACTTCCATCCGGTCCAGTAATATGATGTATATTTGCTATATCAAAATGATTATGTATCTTAGGTAAAACAGACGACCAAAATTTTTTAGATTCTGGAAACATACTAGCAGCTCCAGCCATTAATATTATTGAATTTTTTTGTTTATTTTTTATAATCTTTGATGTTCCTATAAAAATTTCTACAAAATCTTCTTCATTGCCTCTAAAAAACATTTTAAATTCAGGTTCATTCATAACTTCCCAGTGAATTATAGATTTTGTTAAGCCTGGCATATCATTAATGCCATCTCCATCGTAACGATCAATCAACAATGATATAAAATTATAATATTTTTCCATTGAACAAGGTTTATTTAAATATCTAGGAAAATGTTTACCAAAAGGACTTTTAGATTTTTTTCTTTTACAAGTTTTTTGATCCCAAGTAGCATAAGGCCATATAGTAGCCACTATATTTTGATTATGTTTTTCTGAGTAACGTACATATTCATCTGCATCTTCCCAAAAGAAATCATTCTCATTTGGTTCAATAAAATCCCATACAAAAGGTCCTGGATGAGGTCTTACCCAACTATTTTCTTTACCTCTCATTTTAGGATCAAACATTTCAGTTAATTCTCCAAATCTAAATTCAGATTTAGCTGAAAAAGAAATAAAAATTAATAATAATAAGAAAAAAGTAAATTTAAATAATAATTTAAAATGAAAAATATTAAACAATTGATAACTCATTATTGAGGAGGTGGGGGTGGAGGATTATGTTCCCCTGGAGGTTTTTCTCCGCCACCTTCAAAACCATGTTCATTAAACATTCCACCACCTTCTTGTCCTTCACCACCAAAAGCTTCTCCAAACATTTCACCAGGTGGCTCACCACCAAACATATCGCCTCCAGGTTCACCACCAAACATATCGCCTCCAGGTCCAGGTCCAAACATATCGCCTCCAGGTTCACCACCAAACATATCGCCTCCAGGTTCACCGGCGAACATATCTCCATGTTCTTGAAATCCTTCCATATTCATACCCATTGATTGCATATCTCCAATATCCATGAAAGCTCCGCCATGTTCGTCACTTCCCATATGTTCAACAAAAGATGCCATCTCTTCTTCACTCATGTTTTCAAAAGATTCGCCCATATGTTCCATATGGTTTGACATCATCATATTCATTTCATCTTGATTTCCTGCTTCAAAAAATCCCTCCTTATCCTCTTTCATTCCCTCAGCTTGCTCACCTTTAATCATATTACCCATCATTTCCATATTGTCGCCAAATTGATTAAAATGACCCTCACCCATCATTTCCTTCATTCCTTCAGTCATCATTTCCATTTGATCATCACCCATCATATTAGCCATTGACTCAAAATTTTCAAAATCCATGTGTTCACCCATCATTTTTGACATTTCATTCATATCATCCATGTGATCCATCATATCTTCAAAATTCATACCTTCATGATCCATCATAAACACATCTATAATGTTATCTTCCATTTCCATTCCATCCATCATTTTAATCATCGACATATCTTCTCCAAACATGGAGGACATACTTTCCATATTTTCACCAAACATTTTTTCAAATCCAAAACCACGTTCATCCATATTTTTCATAAATCCACCGACATCAAAACCCTTATCCTCAACGTGACTCATTTGTTCCATCATTTGACTCATTTCTTCTATGTTTTGTTGCATCATTTCACCCATCATAGACTGTGCAGCAGCTAATTCTGCGGGTGAAAAGTCATCAAAATTTATTTTTGAAAAATCCATAAACTCTTCACTTGGTATTTCATTTATAGCCATACTCATTGTTGTTTCTAACATTTCCATAGTTTGTAGAGCTGTCTCTGCATCACCTTCATTTAGAGCCTCTAATGCAAATTCCATACCATCAGTCATTTCATCCATGGCATCATCGATACCTTTAGCTAAATCAGATTGAGCTTCTCCTAAATTAATTTCTTTTACTTGGGAAATTGTTTGATTTATCGAGCTTTCAACTGCTGATCCCAAATCAGCTAAATGATTATCTGCAAACAAAGATTTTGGTATGAAAATTATAAAAAAAATTAAAAAAATTCTCATTTAGCCACCTCGTCAACTTTCTTACTTGTTTCATTTATTTTAATTGCTTTTTTTGTTGTTGAAATTTTTGCTTTTAATTCTTCTAAAGCATCTTTTCTGATTAACAGCTCTTTATCTACTTTTTGTTTTTTTTTCTTTGCAGAACGTAACATTTTACCTACAGAGTAAAATTTTAATATTGCTTCCTCAGAAGTAGTACTAAAACTAATATTTAAAGACTGTCTAAAAGCATTTCTTACTTTTAATAATTTTTCAAGTTTTTCTACTTTAGTGTTTTTGTTATTTAACATTTCATTAAATAAAACTTCAAAATATGCCATATCCATCAACATCGGACCTGGATGCTTTCCTAAAGTTTTCTTTTTCTTTACAAAACGATAAGATACCTTTTGTCCTGCAGCCTTAAGTTTGTTTTCATCACCAAACATTCCTTTTGGGTATAAAATATTATCTTGATAAATAAAAATATTTGGACGTTTTTCGATAGGCCAATCTAATAGTTTTTCAAATTGTTTACAATATTCACAATTTGTTTCTTCTGCTAATGAATTATTAGAATATAATGAAATATTAAATATAAAAAACAATATAATAAATTTTAAAAAAAAATTAAATTTTTTATAAATCGATTTATACATATCTATATATTTTTTTCTTAAATCATATCACTTTGATTAAAATAATCAAATATTGTAAAGAAGCTCAAAACCTATGAATATTATAAAATTTAAAGTAAATCCAAAATAAATAAATTGTTTATAATTTATGTTTTAATTTTTTAAATTTTTAGACTTATTCTCATGACTTTTTTGCAGTTTACCTATTCCTTTGGTATTATCTGGTTTAACACCGTGTCCAAGTGGTGGTTCACCCATTTCATCTGAGCTTGGACCTAAAGCATTTTTATCCTCTAAATAAGCATTAGGTGGTGTAGAGCATCCATTTTCTATTTTAAAATAAAACATTATTCTTTCTTTTTCATTTATCCTTATTACGCTTGGACTAGCAGAACCTTTTGAATTTGATTTTAAAACATTTCTTTTAGTTTTTTTCCATTTTACACCTCCATCAAATGAAGTCATTTTAATAAAACCATTAGAATCTTGAAAAAGCAATTCTGGTTCTCCATTTTCTGTAATTGAAAATTCTGGAATACCTCCTTTTAATGATGAAATTTTATTAAATTTTTTTCCATCTATACTTTTAAATATTACAATATTTTGAATATCACCTTGAGCCATAGCAAGAAGATAATTTCCATTATGTAATTTAATAACTGTTGGATCTGTAGCGTTGTCAAGTTCTGCAATTACGCCTTCAGTAGTAAAATTGATTCCATCATCAGATATTGCTGAATAAAATTTATTTGGTTTTTTTCCAATTACAGGTTTTGTAAATAAACCTACATAATAAAATAAACGTATTTTTCCTTCATCTGTAATAATTAAATCAGGATCAACCGCATTTTTATTAATTTTACCATTAAGTTTAATTGGCCCTATTATCTTTGTTTTTTTTAAATCATTCGATACTTCTGATACATAAATTGAATGGTTATCAAAATCACCATTAACATAATAAATTAATTTTTTATTATTAAAAATTATTCCCTCAGGAACTGATGCAGATTTTAATAAATTTGTACTAATATTTTTGAATGAATCACCAGAATTATTAGATTTAGCTGAATGAACAATATGACAATTAGGACCTGAAATAGGTTGCTTGTTTTGCCCCATTAGTGAAGAATTAAAAATAATTAATAATAATGGTAAAAAAAAAATCCCTTTCATAATATTTTACTTAACACAAAAAAACTTTCAAATTTTTTATTATCTAAATTATTTTCATAATTTATTTTAAATAATGATAAAATCTAGTTAATTCTATAATTAATTACTGTTATCTAAGAAATTAGAACTTATAAATATTAAACTACCCTCTTAAATTTTTCAATTTCCTTAAAATATTTGTTTGTTTTATTTATTGGTGTGACCGGCGAGATTCAAAATCACGCTCCCCTAGATTAGGAATCTGGTGCTCTATCCTACCGAGTTACGGGCACAAGTAGTAAAAACCTTTATTTTTTTAATACATAATAGACTCGCTAAATTAATTTGAGTAAGCACTCATTCTTGCTCTTTAATGTTTAAATGGTATATACGGTATATAATTTTATTAAATACCAAAATATCGTTTATGTTATTATTAACTCAATCTTTAGTTGTTTTTAAAAATAGAAAATTAAAGGATTCAAAATGTTTAAATATTTTTTTTTAATTTTTTCTTTCATCTCAATATCTTTTTATAGCTATGCTGAGACTATCGAAATAGACATGTTGAACAAACTTGAAAAAGAAAAAATGGTTTATTCAATAAAAGTTGCAAAGGTAGATATTGGTGACACCATTATTTGGAAATCAGTAGACAAAGGGCATAATGTTGAATTTGTAGAGATGCCAGAAGGAGTTGAAAAATTCAAATCAAAAATAAGCAAAGACGCAGAATATAAATTTGAAATTCCAGGCATCTATTTATACATTTGCACTCCTCATAAAGCGATGGGCATGATAGGTTTAGTTGTGGTTGGAGATGACCTAAGCAATTTAGATGAAATTAAAAAAGCAAAAATGAGAGGTAAATCAAAAAAAATATTTAAAGAGTTATTAAAAGAACTTTAATTTTTTTTTAAAAACCGATACATTAGATTTTTTTATGCTGTTTAAGAAGTTGTACAACTTTATATTGCTGGTATTTTTTATTTTTTTATTATCATTAAAATCATCTTTTGCAGATAATAAACTTGTAATGATAACTGCTGATTATTGTGTTTATTGTCAAATTTGGGAAAAAGAAATTGGTGAAATTTATCCTAAGACTGATATTTCCGAAAATTTCCCTCTGGAAAGAATTAAGCTTGATGCATACTCAATAAGCGATGAATCAAATAATAATGAAACAAAAATTACACCAACATTTGTTTTTTTTAGGGAAAATGAAGAAATTGGGCGAATTATTGGATACTCAAGTGCTGAAATGTTTTGGTGGCAAGTAGATGAAATTCTTGATCGTGATTAAGTATTTGATTGATTTGAGTAAATTTATTATTAAGTAATATATTAAATATTTACTTTCTTTATAATTTAAGAGGATATCAATGAATTTAAAAAAATTAAGAAAAATTTCCCGAAGAAATGCTTTACTACTTATTGCTGGTTTTACAGGGACAGCAATTTTACCCTCAATATCATTTGCTCAAGCTAACCAAGCCTTAGATAGAATAAATGAAATTACAAAAGGATTGGGAGCAATTGAAAGTGATATTTGGTTAGACTTACCAGAAATTGCAGAAAATGGTAATCAGGTTCAAGTTAGTTTTGATATAGACAGCCCTTTAACTGAGTCTGATTATATTAAAACTGTATATATTTTAGCAGATGGAAACCCTTCACCAAATGTTGCGAAATTCTCTTTCACACCAGAAATGGGATCATGTTCTGCAACAACAAGAATGCGATTATCAAAAACACAAAATGTCTATTTATTAGCTGAAAATAATAATGGTCAATTTCTCATGACTAATGCAAAAGTAAAAGTCACAATTGGTGGATGTGGCGGATAATATAAGGAGTAATTATGTCTTCAATTAAACCAAGAGTAAAAGTACCTAAAGAAGTCTCTATTGATGAAATTGTTGAAATCAAAACATTAATTAGACACCCAATGCATAGTGGTAGAATGAAAGATGCTGATGGTCAAACAATACCAAGACAGATAATTAATTCTTTTAGTGCTAAATTTAATGGAAAAGAGGTTTTCCAAATGAATCTTGAGCCGTCTATATCAACTAACCCATATATTGTTTTTCAATATAAGGCTAAAGAAAGTGGTAAATTTGATTTTGAGTGGATAGACGATACTGGTGAAATATATTCAATCTCAAAAGAAATGATTGTTTCTTAATAGTGAAAAAAAATAAAAAAAATGAAGTGGCGAAATCTAAAAAATTTAATCGTAGAGACTTAATAATTGGCGCTTCAAGCATTGGAGCTATTTCATTGGCTTCAAAAAACGTTTTATCAGAAGAAGCAAATCCTGAAAACTTACCACCAAACCTTCCGGAGTGGACACAATACCTTGGTGACGGTGTTGATATAAATCCTTACGGTATGCCGTCGGAATTTGAAGGACATGTAATAAGAAGAAATGTAGAATGGCTTACAGCAAGTGCTGAGTCATCAGTTAATTTTACTCCATTACAAGATCTTGAAGGAATTGTAACACCTAATGGACTATGCTTTGAAAGACATCATGGTGGTGTTGCTGTTATTAATCCACAAGACTTTAGATTGATGATCAATGGTTTGGTTGATCGAGAAATGATTTTTACTCTTGATGACTTAAAACGCTTTCCTCAAACAAATAAATTTTACTTTCTTGAGTGTGCTGCGAATGGTGGCATGGAATGGAGAGGATCTCAATTGAATGGCTGCCAATATACATTTGGAATGGTTCATAATGTTCAATACACAGGTGTTAAATTGTCAGATCTTATTTTAGAGACAGGTTTAAAAGAAAAGGCCAAGTGGGTTTTAGCTGAAGGAAGCGATTCATCAGGAATGACACGATCTATTCCTATAGAAAAAATTTTAGATGATTGTATCATTGCATGGGCAATGAATGGAGAAGCATTAAGGCCTGAACAAGGTTATCCAGCGCGCCTCGTAGTTCCTGGTTGGGAAGGTAATATGTGGGTAAAATGGATTAGAAGACTAGAGTTTGGTGACAAACCCTATCTGACTAGAGAAGAAACATCTAAATATACAGATTTGCTAACAAATGGAAAAGCTAGAATGTTTACCTGGGTTATGGATGCTAAGTCAGTGATAACTAGTCCAAGTCCCGAAAAACCAATACTTTCAAAAGGATTACACCAATTAAGAGGTCTTGCTTGGTCCGGTAGAGGTAAAATTAAACGTGTAGATGTTTCGATTGATGGTGGTAAGAATTGGAAAACTGCTCAACTTCACTCACCAGTTCTAAGTAAATCATTAACTAGATTTACTTTACCATTTGAATGGAACGGTGAGGAATTATTATTACAATCAAGAGCAATTGATGAGACAAATTATGTACAACCAACTATTGATGAACTTCAAAAAATCAGAGGTGTGAATTCAATTTATCATAATAACTCAATAGCAACTTGGCTAGTTTCTAAAAATGGAAAGGTTGACAATGTCAGGCTTGGTTAAATTTATACTAAGCTTTTCATTAATAATATTTTTTGCGAATACAACTATTGCTAGTGATAGAAAATTTAATTTAGGACAAATTGCTACTATAGAAGAAGTTGCAGGATGGGACATTGATGTAAGACCTGATGGATTGGGAGCGCCTATTGGAAGTGGAACTGCTTTTTCTGGAGAAGAAATATATGCTGAAGTATGCGCAGCATGTCATGGTGATTTTGGTGAAGGGGCAGATAGGTGGCCTCCACTCGCTGGAGGTGAAGGTACTTTAGCATCACATGATCCAGAGAAAACTTCTACAAGTTACTGGCCCTATGCTTCTACAATCTTTGATTATATTTATAGAGCAATGCCATATGGTGAAGCACAATCCCTGTCTTATGATGAAACTTATGAAATTGTAGCATATATCCTATATATGGGTGACATAATCGAAGAAGATTTTGTTTTATCAGATAAAAATATTGGTCAAATAGAGATGCCAAATAGAGATGGTTTTATATTACCTGACCCAAGACCAGATATCATGAATACACATGGTGATCCTTGTATGAGTAATTGTAAAGTATCTACAAAAATTATTGGAAAAGCTAGAGATATTGATGTAACTCCAGAAGATGAATAGTTATTAAAGGTAATTATTTAGAGCAACATAATGCAATCGAGGCGAGAATTTCTTCAATTAGCTGCAATTACAGCAATGTTGATTGGTGGCAAAAATTGGAATGCTGTTGCCGCTAAACAAGAAATTTCCGAAAATGATCTTTTAAAATTTGAATCAAAAGGACAACTTACCTTACTACATATAACTGATATACATGGTCAACTTAAACCTATTTTTTTTAGGCCACCATCAGAAAATTTTGGAATTGGAAAATACGAAGGCATTCCTCCTCATCTTGTTGGAAAAGCTTTTTTAGAATATTTTGGTATTCAACCTAACACACCACTCGCTTATGCACATACTATGCTGGACTATGTTCCATTAGCTAGAGAGTACGGCAAGTTGGGGGGATTAGATAGAACAGCCAGCTTGATTAAAAAAATCAGAGCAGAAAGAGGAGAAGATAAAGTACTTTTATTAGATGGTGGTGATACATGGCAAGGTTCATATACTTCTCTTAAAACTCAAGGGGAGGATATGTTAGAAGCAATGAATCTCTTAAAACCAGATGCTATGGTAGGTCATTGGGAGTTTACACTTGGTCAAGAACGTCTTAGTGAACTAATTGATAAAATAGATTTTCCATTTTTGGGTGGAAATGTTTTTGACACAGAATGGGATGAACCTGTCTTTGAAAGCACCTCTTATTTTGAAAAAGGAGGTGTTCAAGTTGCGGTTATTGGACAGCACTTCCCTTATACTCCTATTGCTAATCCAAGTTACTTAGTTGATGGTTGGTCTTTTGGAATAAGATCTGAAATCATTCAAAAAAATATAAATAAAGCAAAAAAGAATGGTGCTGAAGTAGTAGTTTTATTATCGCATAATGGGTTCGATGTAGATCAGAAATTAGCGTCTATTCTAGATAATGTTGATGTTATATTAACTGGACATACTCATGATGCAATTCCAAGAGCAATTAAGATTAAAAATACTTTGCTTCTTTCTTCTGGGTCACATGGAAAATATTTAGGTAGGATTGACCTAAAAATTGACAATGGTAAAGTTGTTGATTTCTCATCAAATTTAATACCTATTTTTTCTGATGTAATTCAACCTGATGCAGAAATGACAAGATTGATTGATAAAATTAGAGAGCCATATGAAAAAGAGTGTAACCGCGTGTTAGGTGAAGCTGAAACCTTACTTTACAGAAGAGGTAATTTTGGTGGACCTTGGGATAGTGTGATTTGTGACGCAATTACTCAAGAGAGAGATACTGAGATTTCATTAAGCCCAGGTTTTAGATGGGGAACAACTTTATTACCAGGGCAAAAAATAACTATTGATGATATTTATTCGCAAACTTCAATGAATTATCCAGAAGTATATAGAACTGAGATGAATGGTGAGACAATAAAAAATCTTTTAGAAGATGTATGTGATAATATTTTTAATCCTGACCCTTTTTTCCAGCAAGGTGGTGATATGGTTAGAGTTGGAGGAATGACATATATTTGTCAGCCTAAGAACACAATGGGAAATAGAATTAGTGATTTAAAATTATCTAATGGTGAAAAAATTGAACCACAAAAAAAATATACTGTCGGTGGTTGGGGATCAATAAATCCTGAAGTGGAAGGTCCTCCTATTTATAAACTATTAGAAGATTATGTGTCTGGTGAAAAAATTATTAAACCAAAAAATAACAATCCTGTAAAAATTAAGGGAATTTAAAAAAGGCGGCTATTAGCCGCCTTTATCTGTTTCTATTAATTAAACAGTTTTAAGAAAACATATCAGCAGTTATACCATTATACCAATCTATAGACTCTTGATAGTTAGCTGCTCTTGTTTCACTACTGTCATCAGCTTGTGAAATAAATTTGCTTTCAACATCAATAGCTTCTGCACCACCAGTATAGCTCGCACCAACTTTAACATCATCATCTGGTGCAATTAGTGACCAGCAGGTATTTGAATAACGAGCATCAAATACTTTACTTCCTGTTAAAGCACCTCTGATATGATTGGCTGCAACTTTGGCTTGGCTATTAGCTGAAAAACCAGACTTAGGCATTGATTTAGCGATAGAAGCATCACCTAAAACATAAATATTTTCATCTGCTTGAGATTGCATAGATGCAGGAACAATAGGGCACCAATCACCATTGTTAACACCTGCTGCCATTGCAATAGCTCCAGCTCTTTGAGCTGGGACAACACATGCAGCGTCAGCTTTAAATGTATCTAAATCTGTTTCAAACTCCATTGAAGAAGCATTTACATTTTTAAGCCCACCATGAGTATCTGCACTAATCCACTCTATCATTCCTGGATAGTGTTTTTGCCATCCTGCCTCAAATAAACCTTGTTTTGAAAATTTATTTTTAGGATCTAAAATAACAATTTTTGCTGAAGGATTAGATTGTTTAAATTGATGAGCAATCATAGACACTCTTTCATATGGCCCAGGAGGACATCTATATGGATTAGGTGGAGGAACCATAACAAAAGTTCCACCTTGTTTCATATTCATGACCTGATTTCTTAATAACTGTACCTGAGTACCTGACTTCCATGCATGAGGCATATGATCTTGGACTTCAGCAGAGTATCCATTAATAGTATCGTATTTCAGATCAATTCCAGGTGAAATAACAAGTTTATCATATGAAAGATGTTCCCCAGAACCCAACACAACCTTTCTAGCAGTTGAGTCAACAGAAACGGCCCACTCATGGACCATATTAACACCTCTGTTTACGGCAAGACCGTAGTAATTGTGTCCTATCGAACCATAATTTCGAAATCCACCTAAATAAATATTAGAAAAAAAGCATGTGTAATATCGCTTTGATGCCTCAACTAGAGTAACATCTACTCCACCGTTAGAGTCTTTAGCAATATATCTTGCAGCGGTTGCACCACCTGCTCCTCCTCCAATAACTACAACTCTTGGTAAAGCACCAAGTGAAATAGATGGAAATGCAAGTGTAGAAACTGAGGCAGCGGCAAGACCTGTATTAAAAAGACGTCTTGAAATTTTTGACATTATGTCCTCCCAAAATAAATTAACTGAGAAGATGTTATCAAATTTTACTCTGAAGTAAATGAATATATGATTAATTTGGGGTTTCTAATCCACTAAAATAAAGAGCTAATGAGCCAATTTGCTCATCATTAAGCCTGCCAGCAATCATTTGCATTACAGGATTTTCCATATCTTTTGATCTGTAAGCAAGCATTAAAGCAACGAAAACCTCTGCATCCATTCCGTGAATTGAAGGAATGCCTTCACTTGCACCTGACTGATGATGACATGAAGCACATTCTGCGCCTAAATATTCTCCATATTCTATATCACCCATGTCAATAATTTGCTGCTCATCTGAAAATGCAAATTTGCAAAAAGATACTATTAAAATGATCAAAAATAGTAATATTTTCATATTAATGATTTAAAACAATTCAGATTTGATTTGTCAATGAGTTAAATTAATAATTAACAATAAATTAGTTTGCTATATGCAAATCTCTTGGAACATGAGTAAGAAGTTCATAACCAGTATTAGTTACCCTAACTGATTCGCTTAATTCTAATCCCCAAGTGTCCATCCACATTCCACACATAAGGTGATAAGTAACATTAGGTTCTAAAAGCGTCTTTTCATTTTTTCGAATACTCAGAGTGTGCTCTCCCCAATCAGGAGGATACCCAAGACCAATTGAATAACCAGCTCTTGACTCTTTTTCTAATCCATATTTTTCTAATACTGACCAAAAAGCAACAGCAACATCGTGACAAGTATTTCCTGGTTTTGTTTGTTCTAAAGCTCTTTCAATACCCTCATTAGTTGCTTTCAAGGTATCGGATATCTTTTGATCAGGTTTGCCTATGTATACTGTTCTAGATAAGGCACAGTGATAACGATGTTTAACACCACCTAATTCAATTATTGTTCCTTCATTATTTTGAAATTTTTTTTCACTAGGAGTTAAGTGAGATGCCGAGGCAGATTTGCCACTTGCTAGTATTAAACCTAGGCCTGCATACTCTCCTCCCATTTGTGTTTCATCATTTCCTCCAATAAGAGTATTTTGAATTTTTCCAGCTACTGTGCTTTGTTTTACCCCATCTTTAATTGAATCAAATGCTGTTTGCATTCCTGCTTTAACAAGTATTCCTGCATCTTTCATATACTTTATTTCATTTTCAGATTTAATGTATCTAACCCAATTAATAAGAAGATGCGCATTAATAAATTTAGCATTTGTTAAATTATCTTTTAATCTCTTGTGATTTTCAGCAGTATAGTAGTAGCTATCCATTTCGACACCGATATTTTTACCTGACCATTTTTTATCTCTAAATAACTGAACAACAAAATCATATGGATGTGAAGGTGGAGATTGAATAAGATGCTCAGGATAACCAAATATATTTTGTTCATTTAAATAAGTAGTTATTCTTGCTCCATTTGAGTCTTGCTTTCTTCCAAACCAATAAGGCTGCTCTTCATCAATAGAGACTATTACCCCTTGTGGAACATAAAATGACCATCCATCATAGCCAGTTAGATAATTCATATTAGAAGGATCAGTAGTTAATAAAATATCAATACCTTTTTTATTCATAGAATCTTTTACTTTTGTAATTCTTGAATTAAATTCTTCTTGTGAAAAAATCATAGCAATTTAGGTAATTGTTTTATCTATCTAATACTTCATATCCAAACTGATCTGCAGTTTCAAGAAGGATCTCCCAAATTGACAATGCAAAACCTCTTGGTATGTATAAACAATAATTTTTAGAGGATATTTTGAATAATTTAACACTAACATGATGAATTGCTGTGCTTGCAGAAGATAAATCAGGAAAATTTTTGTTCCTCAAATCTATGGGAAGATGTCTGTTTAAAAATAATGTTGAACTATCACCTTTAATTTCAATACCCGTAAAGGCATGAGACATATCTAGAGTTGTTGCAATTTCCTCACTTATTTCTATTCCACTATTAAATAACCACCATTTCAAAGGCTCCATTCTCCACAATGAATTATTTTCAAATACAATCCCTTTATTAAATGTGGGAATATTATTAATATTTAAATTTTTTACTAATAGATTATTTAATTCTTTAATTTTTTCAGGCCAGCAAGCAATTTGAGTAATTTCTAAGTTTTTGATTTCTTTAAATGTTAATGAATTCTTTTCATGTGTAGAATATTTACCAACCTTATAGAGAGTTTCTAATGCAGAATGTCTAAGCATACATTCTTTCCCCTGTTGGATCTACCATATGCGGTGAAACAACTTTTAAATTCATTTGTTTATTTCTTACAGGGTCTGCACCCACTAAGTTAGTATCTTTCCACTTATCTAAACCACCTTCAACAAAACCTATACCGATCCAATGTCCAAGCTCTGGAGAATGTGTAACAGATGTAATCCTTCCAATTCCTTGACCTCTGATATTATTTTTTTCACACACAATAGTTCCAGCATTAAATGTTTCTTTGAGATCAGTAGGAAAAAATCCAACTAAAGTTTC
>CACDMT010000019.1 GCA_902553945.1 uncultured Alphaproteobacteria bacterium
ATCTCATTTACATTGTTATTATTTTGAATAATTAAGTCTGATTCATTATAAAAGTTTTTTCTTTCTTCATATAATTCAATTAATTTTTTTTTAATATCTACATTAGTAAGTAAGGGTCTTTTTTTAGAATTTTTTAATCTTTCAGTTAATGTGTCTAAATCAACTTTTAAGTATACACTAAAAGAATTTTTTTTTATATATTTCCTAACATTTGAGTCTAAAATACTTCCTCCACCTAATGATATTATAGAATTATTTTTTTTTAATAAATCAACTGCTACTTCTTTTTCAATTTTTCTAAAATAATTCTCACCATACTTAGAAAAAATATCATTTATTGTTAATTTTGTAATATTTTCAATAGTTTTATCAGAATCATAAAATTTAAGATTTTGTGATTTTGCCAGTTTTTTACCTAAAACTGTCTTTCCTGAGCCCATTAATCCTACTAGAGCTATATTTTTTTTTCTATATTTATTTAAGTTAACCATTTTTCTAAATATCTTATTGTTGACAAAATTTTACTACATTAATAATTTCCTATTAAAAAGTTTATTTTTCTATATTAACCTTTTTTTAGATATCAAAGATGAAAAGGAAATTATCAATATTTTTTTCAATTATCATATTTTTAGTTTTAATATTATCACTTTATTTTGTTAATATACCTAGTCCATCAAAACTTATTTCAGAAACATACCAATTAAATGTCAAATGAAAATTAAAATACTCATTTTTATATTATTAATACTTACTTCTGTAGTTAAATCAAACGAAATTGAAATTATTGAGCTTCACTCAAATAAATCCTTAGATGAAATGGTGTTAGAAAAAGTAAATGAACAGAACAGTATTACAGATTCAGATGAGAACGAAACTGACATTAATAATGAACAAATTTCTAATGAAGATATAATTGAAAATGATAATACGAATGTTGTAGATTTAGAAATTATTGAAACTTCTAATTTTTGGAATGATATAGAATTAAATGAATTAAATTTTTTTTTAAATAATTCTAATAATATTAAATCAGAGCTTATTAAAGCTGAATTCATGAAAATTCTTTCAGAGGAAAATTTTGACTATAGTATTGAGAAAAATAGGAATATTTTTTTTATAATTGTTAAAAATTTTTACAAAAATGGTGAAATTAACAAAGCTTACGAATTATTAAATTCAAGAAATTACGATAATGATAAAGAAATTAATTTTTTTAAATTAGTTGAATTTAATTATTTACTTTCAACTTTTCAATTAGATACCTTATGTGAAAATAAAGATATTTCTGAATTAGAATTTAAATTAGATTATAATCTTTTAGATAAAATAGATATTTTTTGCTTAATCTTACAGAATAAATTGCTTGAAGCTGAACTACAAAATTCAATAATGCTAGAAACAACAAATGATATAGATAATAATTTCCAAGAACTTTATCAATTTTTAATTGGGAGCAATGAATCAATAGATTTAAGTACAATGGATTTTGACCAACAATATTCAAGTGACTTAATCTTTCTATATAGTGCAATGTCAAGAATTGGTGATATACCGTTAAATGATAACTTTTTTAAAATTGATCCTAATAATTTAGCTATCCCTGTTATTTTAAATAGTGCAACAAATATAACAACAAGATTAAAAGCAGCAAATATAGCTTTTTTGAATGAAATTATTAATATTGAGAGCTTAGCAGCTTTGTACCAATCTGTAGATTTTAATTCAAATGAACTTAACAAACCTGAAGATACTATAAATCAACTATCAAACAATAAAGAAATGTTAATGGCTTTTTATTATCAGTTAACAAACATACAAATATTTCCTTCTGAACGACTTAATGTCTTAATTGATTTTTGGATGTTTGCTAAAGAGAATAATTTAGAAAAAATTGCATATCAACTTTCAACAAAAATAATCACATCTATTGAGTTGAATTCTCAAAATGCTTCTAATGGAGTTGAAATAGCTTTATCTTATATTTATAACAAAAAATATGAAGAGGCTCAAAAATGGAATAATTTATATGAAAGTTCTAAAGGAGTTGATGATAAAAGTACCTATGTAAATTTACTTTTAGACCTATATAAATCTGATGATTTACAGCCAGTAATAGATTTTATTAATTTAAATTCTGAAAAATTAACTCAATTAAATGATAAACAAACAAAAGAGTTAGTAATACTTTTGCTAAATGTAATTCAGGGAGATAATAAAAATATAATTGAATATGATTTTAACGATATATTTGATGACAGAAAAATGCCATCATTAATGATGAATAATTTAATAGTTGATAGTATAAATTTTGATAAAAATAATAAATTTATATTTTTAGTAGCCACATCAATTAATGATCTTGAATGGAGTGAAATTCATCCTGAACATTTAAAAATTATCCTAGAAGGCTTTACAAAATACGAAGATGGAATTCTAATGAAACCTTTAATTTTAGAGATTTTTAAAAGTTATAAAATTTTATAATGATAAAATATTTTGATTTTGAAAGTGAAATTGAAAAAATTGATAACTTAATAATAAATTTAAGACAAAATGATAAATTTGACTCAAAACTTGAAAAACTAGAGTTAGAAAAGCAAGAATTATTTAAAAAAATATATAGTAATCTTGATCCATGGCAAAAAGTTCAAGTTTCAAGACATGGTGAAAGACCTCATACAAAAGAATATATAGAAGAAATTTTTGATGATGTAGTTTTTTTGCATGGAGATAAAAAATATTCAGATGACAATGCAATTATTGGAGGTTTTGCATCAATAAATAAAAAATCTGTTATGTTTTTTGGCACTGAAAAGGGCAATTCTATGGAAACAAGAATTAAACATAATTTTGGAATGGCTAAACCAGAAGGTTACAGAAAAGCCCAAAGATTAACTTTATTAGCTGAAAAATTTAAATTACCAATAATTACTTTCATAGACACAGCTGGAGCATTTCCAGGAAAAGATGCAGAAGAAAGAGGACAGTCTGAATCTATAGCTAATTCTATTTTAGTTTTATTAAAAGCAAAAACCCCCTCAATATCTATAATTATAGGAGAGGGAGGTTCAGGTGGAGCAATTGGTATAGCTACATCTGACAGAGTGTTAATGCTTAAGCATTCAATATACTCAGTTATTTCTCCAGAGGGATGTGCGTCAATATTATGGAGAAATACAAGTTTTACTCAGGAAGCTGCTAAGACACTTAAACTAACTTCTGATGATTGTTTAAAATATAAAATTATAGATGAAATTGTTGATGAGATACCAGGAGGCGCTCATAGAAATCCAAAGGATCAATCGATAATTTTAAAAAGAGCAATAATAAATAACTTAGATAATTTAAATAAATATCAGGTTAGTGAATTAGTAAAGTTAAGAAAAGCAAAATATTTGAATATGACTTCGGATATATAGTTAACTTCCGTGACAGTGTTTATATTTTTTCCCTGATCCACATGGGCAACTTTCATTTCTACCCACTTTCTTCGATATTATTCTTCTTGGTTCTTTTTTTTCATTATTTTCTTCATCTCCATTTGAAACTAGTTCTAAATTAAAAAGAGTTTTTAAAACTTTTTCATTCTGATTTGTTAACATTTCGTCAAAATAATCAAATGACTCTCTTTTATATTCGTAAAATGGATCTTTGCCACCCATTGCTCTTAAATTAACACTACTTCTTAAAGTGTCCATAGCGGCTAAATGATCTCTCCAATCTTTATCTATTTGGAAAAGCATAACTCTTTTTTCAGCAAATTTTAATAGATCCGCTGAGTATTTAAATTTTTTCTCATTATATTTTTGATTTACTTGTTCATATAATCTTTTTTTAATTTCTATTTCATCCACACCTTCTTCTTCAAACCAATCTGTAATTGGGAGATCTAAATTAAAAATTTCTAAACATTTATTTTTTAGTAAATCTGCATTCCATTCATTGTTGTATTTTTTTGGTGGTATAGTTTCAAAAATTATTTTTTCAACAAAATCCTCAATCATGTCTTCAACAATTTTAGATTGATCATCAGTGCTTAATATTTCTTTACGATTTTTATAAATAATTTTTCTTTGATCATTTAATATATCATCGAATTTTAATATTTGTTTACGAATATCATAATTATGTGATTCTACTTTTTGTTGAGCTCTCTCTAATGACTTGGTTATCATTGAGTGAGTTATGACCTCTCCATCTTTTAATCCTAGTTTACCCAAAACATTTTCTAATGTCTTAGCGCCAAAAATTCTCATAAGATCATCTTGCAATGAAAGAAAAAATACACTCTCACCAATATCTCCTTGCCTTCCTGATCTACCTCTTAATTGATTATCTATTCTTCTACTTTCATGTCTTTCTGTTCCAATTACAAGTAGCCCACCAGCTTTAACAGCTTCTTCTTTTAAATTTTTTATTCCATTACCTAATTTTATATCAGTCCCTCTTCCTGCCATATTAGTTGAAATAGTAACATTTCCAGGTATACCTGCTTGTTCTATTATTTCTGCCTCACCTTTATGATTTTTAGCATTTAAAACATTGTGTTTAATTTTTTCTTTAAATAACAGATTAGAAATAAATTCTGAATTTTCAACTGAAGTTGTTCCAATTAAAATTGGTTGATTTAATTTGTGCCTTTCTTTAACTAGATTCAGCACAGCATCATATTTTTCTTTTTTTGTCATATATATTTGATCATTATTATCATTTCTATTGATAATTAAATTTGGAGGAATTTCTGATACTTCTAATCCATATATTCCTTCAAATTCTTTGGCTTCTGTAATTGCAGTTCCAGTCATTCCACTTAACTTTTTGTATGTTCTAAAAAAGTTTTGATATGTTATCGAAGCAATAGTTTGATTTTCATTTTGAATTTTTAAATTCTCTTTAGCTTCAATTGCTTGATGTAAACCATCACCATACCTTCTGCCCTCCATTGGCCTTCCTGTTAATTCATCAATTATAACTATTGAGTTATTTTTAATTATATAATCTTTATCCCTTGTAAATAATTTGTGTGCTCTTAGTCCTTGAATAATATTATGATTTAAAGCAATATTTTCTAAATCTTGTAGTGTTCCCTTTTTTATTAAACCATTGTCTAGCAAAAGTTTTTCTGCTAATTCCATGCCTGAATTTGTTAATAAAACACTTTTGTTTTCTTCATTTGTTTCATAATCTTTTTTATTAAGTATTTTTACTAATTTATCAATTTTTGGATAGATCTCTATCGAAGAGGCTGACTCTGCTGAAATAACTAAAGGAGTCCTTGCTTCATCAATTAATATACTATCAACTTCATCTACAATCGCGTAAGAATCTTTTTTAAAGCATATAAAGTTATAATCATTTTTTAAATTATCTCTTAAGTAATCAAATCCAATTTCATTATTTGTAGCATAAACAATATCTTTGTCATATTCCTCATGTCTATCTTTTTGACTTGTTTCTGAATTTACACAACCAACAGATAAACCTAAAAAATTAAATACTTTACCCATCCATGCAGAATCTCTTTTTGCTAGATAGTCGTTTACTGTAACAATATGTACAGATTTATTATCAAGTGAATTTAAATAAGCAGATAAAGTCGCAACTAGTGTCTTTCCTTCTCCTGTTTTCATTTCAGCAATTCTGCCTTCATGTAAAACAAGTCCTCCAATTAATTGTACGTCAAAATGCCTCATTTTAACCGTTCTTTTTGATACTTCTCTAACAACTGCAAATGCTTCAGGAAGTATACTTTCTAAGGAAGCACCATTTTTTAACTTTTCTTTAAAGTAATCAGTTTTTGCACTTAACTCAGTATTATTAAGATTTAATAAATCTTTTTCAAATTCATTAATTTCATTAACTATTTTATCATATTTTTTTAGTGAATTTCTTCCAACTGATTTAAAAAGTTTATTAACAATATTTAACATAATATGATAAATGGCTGTTATCATATGAAAAACAAGACTTCTACACCGGATTTAAATTTAACCAGTAATGAAAGGATATATCTGGAAAGTCCTTCTATATTTAAACCTAAAAAAATTTTAAATTTTAATACCAAAGGACTTAAAATATATACTTTTAAGGCCGGATTTAAGAAAGGTAATAAAGATTTATTAATAATTATTTTTGATAAATTAGTTAATACAGCAAGTGTTTATTCTAAAACTTCTACGCCATCGGCACCAATAATTTGGGATAAAAAATATAATAAAGGCAAAACTAAAGCGCTTATTGTTAATTCAGGCAATGCGAATGCTCATACAGGAAAAAAGGGTATAGATATAATTAATTCTTATGTAATGTTTTTATCAAAGATATTAAATTGTAAAAAAAGTGAAATTCTAGTTTCTTCAACTGGTGTAATTGGAGAGTTATTTAAGCCTGAACTTATTATAAAACAAATTAAAAAAATTAGTAAAAATAAAAGTGGTAAAATTATTGAAGCTGCAAAAGCCATAATGACAACTGACACTTATCCAAAATTATCTAATAAAAAATTTATTTTAAATAGAAAAAGATATAATATTTTTGGAATAGCAAAGGGCTCAGGTATGATTAATCCTAATATGGGAACAATGTTAGTATATTTATTTATTGAGCCATATATATCTAAAAATAATTTAAAAAAATTAATCAATGAAAATTTGGATAATACATTTAATGCCATAACTGTAGATAGTGATACTTCTACAAGTGATACACTTGCATTATTTTCATTAGATCAATCTAAAATTAATTTAAATACTAATAAAAATTTTAATATTGTTAGTTCGGCGATTTCTGCAATAATGAAAGATCTTTCACTGCAGGTTGTTAAAGACGGTGAAGGTTTAACGAAACTAGTTCAAGTTAATATTTTAAAAGCTTCTAGTAAAAATCAAGCAAAAAAAATTGCATTTTCAATAGCAAATTCACCACTAGTTAAAACAGCTATTTCAGGTCAAGATGCAAACTGGGGAAGAATAATTATGGCTATTGGAAAAACTCAAGAAAAAATTCAACAAAATAAAATAAAAATTTCATTTGGGTCTAACATTTTATGTGAGAAAGGCTCAATTTATAAAAAAATTAATTATAAAAAGATTAGTAATTACATGAAAAATAATATTGTTATAATAAATGTTGAATTAGGCTTAGGCAATGACTCTTTTACTGTTCATGGAAATGATTTAACTCATGAATATATCAGAATAAATGGTGATTACAGATCGTAAATTATAACTTTTATTTCCATGCACAAATAAAATTTATCTTCAACTCTAAATTATAACAATTATCTGTATAGTAATTTTTTTTGTAATTTTTTTCTAGTTTATTAATAAAGTTTTTATTTTCAAATTTCGATTTTTTATCACTATAGCAATAAGATAAATTCATAGATCTATTATCATCTAATAATTTTTTAAAATCACTATAATTTATAAGTATTTTATCAGTATTTACAGTTGGAATATCAAAATTTAATTTTTTTAATATTAATAAAATTTTGTTAATATCAATTGTAGGATTTATTCGTCTAAAAACACCTTTATATAATTCTAAATCAGTTTCCATCAGTGAATTTATTAATTGATATACATTATTTTTGTCAGGTATTGCTAAAATTATAAATCCATTTTTTTTTAAACTGTCATGAATATTTTTAAGTATTAAATCAATATTATTAAACAAATGTACATATAAATTGCTGTAAATCAGGTCGAATTTGTTTTTATTTAATTTCCAATTATCTAAGTCCAATTCAAGAAAATTTAAATCTGTGTTATTGTAAATTCTTTTTTTTGATATATCTGTTTGTAAAATAGAACATTTATTTGTTTTTTTTATTAGATATTCATATACTTTGTTTTCATTTACCCCTAATTGAAGGATATTATAAAAATTTAATTTAACTAAGTCTAAGGAATCTATGATTCTTTTTGATATTTCATCATATATAAAATTATTATTTCTATTTCTATTTCTTACAGACTTTAAGTATTTTTTATTTATCATTTTTTATTTATAAGTATAATATTTATCTATGAATGAATTAAGCAAACAACTAGACAATATAATACTTGAAGAAATCAAAAATATAAATCAAAAAATTAAAGGTACAAGTTTTTTAGAGTCTCTTAAAATAGCTCTTATAGATAAAATTAATGAGAATCCTAATGACTTAAAATTAAAATTTAATAAAATAAATAAAAATATATTAAAATATGAAAATGAACAAAAAAAATTTGAATTTGTTTATCTAAATTGTAAATCTCCAATAATTTTTCTAAATAAAAAATTACCAAGCAATACTCTATTAATATGTTTCCATGGCAATATTCAGTTAGACATTTTTGATTTTAATAAAAAAAATGTTTTTAAAAACTTTAATTTAAAATCTAATACAGGAATAACAATATCAAAAGATACTATTTGCAATATAAATCACACAAAAGACTCAAATATTATAGAAATTTATGCAGAAGATAAGGTTTTAGATATTGAAATTAAAAAAGAAAGTACAACATAATAGTAATGATTGTATTTAATCTTTTATGCAAAACCTGTGGTTATAAATTTGAAGGTTGGTTTGAAGATACAAGTTCATACAATTCTCAAAAAAGAAAAAATCTAGTTAATTGCCCTTCATGTAATAGTACTGAAATTTCAAAAGGATTGGTAGCGCCTAATATTTCAAAAAAATCTAACACTAAAGATAAAAAGTTAAAAAAAACTATTGCATCTAATATTTCAAAATTGAAGAAAATTGTTGAAGAAAATTTTGATTACGTTGGTGATCAATTCACTGAAGAGGCAAAAAAAATAAAGTATGGTGAAAAAAAAGAAAGAGCAATATATGGCGAAGCCTCTTTAGAACAAACTAAAGAATTAATAGAAGAAGAAATAGAAGTAGTTCCTTTGCCTTTCTCTTCGAAAAAAACTAATTAATTATTTTAGCAGTACAGAAATAATTTACATCAGTATTTTGAGAAAAAGTCCATTCCCATTTAATTGGATTAAATATTAATCCTCTAAAATTTGTTATTTTGAAACCCTCATTTTTGAATACTTTTTCTATTTCTTTTGGTTTAATAAATTTATTATAATCATGAGTTCCCTTCGGAATCCATCTTAATAAATTTTCAGCAATAATAATTGATAAATATTTAGATTTTAAATTTCTATTTAAAGTAGATAAAATTAAAGTACCATTTTTATTTAAATTTTTTTTAATTTTCTTTATAAATTTAGGCCAGTTATCTAAGTGTTCTAAAACTTCATACATTATAATGATATCAAATTTTTTTATATAATTTTCTTTTTCGATATCCTTACATATATAATTTATTTTTAAATTATTTTTTAATGCATGTTTTTTTGCAACTTTTATATTATTTTTAACAAAATCTATTCCAGTTATTTTCCCACCTAATTTAGATATTGACTCACATACTAAACCTCCTCCACATCCTATATCAAGAAATGAAATATTATTTAATTTTTCGCTTTCTAATTGATCTAAGATATATCTGATTCTAAGAGGTCTAATTTTATGAAGAGCTTTAAATTCACCTTCTTCATTCCACCAATCGTGTGAAATTTTATCAAAATGATAAAATTCATCCTTTTTTGTTTTTATTTTGATCATAAACCTTGTTTGTTTTAAATAATAATAATAATAGCAAATTTAATAAAATATATAGTTAAGTCAATGAGTCTAATTGTAATGAAATTTGGTGGAACTTCTGTTGCAGACATAAAAAAAATTAAAAATGTAGCTAATATTGTCTCGCAAGAAGCTCAAAAAAACAAAATTATTGTAGTTGTTTCTGCAATGGCAGGAGTAACAAATAAAATGGAAAACTATATTAAAGATATTAATTCCGATCATAATCTTGAAAATGATTTGATATTAACATCTGGTGAAAATGTTACCATTGGATTACTTTCTGCTATTCTAAAAGATATAGGTATTCATTCTTTACCATTATTAGGTTGGCAGGTTCCAATATTAACCGATTCTGAACATCAGAAAGCAAAAATTCTTAATATAGATAAAAATAGAATTAATTCTTTTTTAGAAAATTATGATGTAATCGTACTTGCGGGTTTTCAGGGTATAAACTTAGATGGACACATTACTTCATTAGGTAGAGGGGGGTCAGATACTACCGCTGTCGCAATTGCATCAGCATTGAAGGCTGAAAGATGTGATATTTATACAGATGTAGAAGGTGTTTACAGCACTGACCCAAATATAGTTCCACAAGCAAAAAAAATTTCAAAACTTGCATATGAGGAAATGTTAGAAATGTCATCTACAGGTGCAAAAGTTTTACATACTAGGTCTGTTGAATTAGCTATGAAAAATAATTTAACACTTCAAGTTTTATCTTCTATGATTAAAAAAAATGGTACTTTTATTGTTGATGAACAAAAACTTATTGAAAAAGAAATTGTAAGTGGTGTTAGTTATAGTAAAAATGAATCAAAAGTTTCATTATCTGGAATTCCTGATAAACCAGGCTTATCTGCAAAAATATTTGGTTTATTAGCAAGTAAAAATATAAATGTTGATATGATTGTTCAAAATATTTCTCAAGATGGAATATCTGCAAATATTACTTTTACTGTGCCAAATAATGACATTAATTTTACTAAAAAAATTTTAGAAAATAATAAAAATGAGATAAATTATAATTCTCTAAAAACAGATGAAAAAGTTTCAAAAATATCAGTTATTGGCATGGGTATGATGTCACAAACTGGTGTAGCTCAAAAAATGTTTAAAACTTTAGGAAATAATTCAATAAATATACTTGCAATATCAACTTCTGAAATTAAAATAAGTGTATTAATAGATGAAAAATATACAAATGTTGCCGTTAAAGCTTTACATGAGGCTTATAATTTATGAGAAATATATATGAATACAATAGGTGAAATCTTTAGAGAAAAAAGACAGTCTTTAAAACTGTCAGTAGAAAATATTTGTTCAGAATTAAAAATATCTCGTAATATAATAAATCAAATTGAAAATGATGAAATTTGTGAAGATACTCAAATAGTTTTTTTAATTGGTCATATTAGATCATATTCCAATTATTTAAACTTGAATACAAATGAAATTATAGAAAAATTTAAAGTTCAGAATAATTTTAATAAAAGTAATAATATTAACTATATTTCTAAACCATCATTTCAAAACAAAATTACTTATTTAAATAAGACTCTACCTGGATTTATAATAACATTTGTGTTTGTTAGTTTTTATTTGTTATTTGTTAGAGAAGATGACTATCAATTTAATTATGCATTAGTGCCCGAATTACCAGAAATCTATATTCCTATAATTGAAAATTATAATGTAAATTCTCAAGTTAGCTTAACTAGTGATATTGATAATGAAAATAAATTTAATTCTAAAAATAATAATTCTAGTGCAGTTGCAAATGTACCAAAAAAACTAAATTATGAAGAAGATAAACTAATAACTTTAAAATTTTTAAACCCTACATGGATACAATTAAGAGACTATTCGAATAATATAATTATAAGTAAGTTAATGGAAAAAAATGAAGAATTTTCATATAAAATGAATTTAAATTATAATATAACTTCTGGAAATGCAGGAAATATTTTAGTAACTGTAGATAATAATGTAAAAGGTAAACTTGGAAAATTTGGTGAGGTTATAGACTCGTTTATTATAGATCAACAATTTAGTAATTAGCTTGTTATGCTAAGAGATTATCAAAAAATTAATAGAAGACAATCACGTGTTGTAAATGTGGGTTCTGTACCTATTGGAGGTAGCAATCCGATAGCTGTACAAACTATGACTAATACATTAACTTCAAATGCAAAAGACACTTTATTACAAATTGAAAGATCAGCTAAATTAGGAGCTGATATTGTTAGAGTTTCAGTGCCTGATTTATCATCATCACTCTCTCTAAAAGAAATAGTAAAGCATAGCCCAGTTCCAATAGTTGCAGATATACACTTTCATTATAAAAGAGCAATTGAAGCTGCAGATAATGGAGCATCATGTATAAGAATAAATCCCGGGAATATAGGAACAGTAAATCGAATTAAAGAGGTAATTAAAGCGGCAAAAAATAATAATTGTTCTATCAGGGTTGGCGTTAATGGAGGAAGTTTGGAAAAGCAAATTTTAGAAAAATTTTCTGAACCAAATCCAGAGGCATTAGTTGAAAGTGCTAAATTAAATATAAAAATTTTAGAAGATAATTATTTTAATAATTTCAAAATAAGTGTTAAATCATCTGATATTTTTATGTCAATTGTAGCTTACAAAAAATTGGCAAAAATTTGTGACTACCCATTACATCTTGGAATTACTGAAGCAGGAGGGAAAAGAACCGGTTCAATAAAATCTTCTATTGGTATAGGTAATTTACTTTTGGAGGGAATAGGTGATACTATAAGAGTTTCTCTATCTGATGAACCGGAAGAGGAAGTGAGGGTAGGATTTGAAATATTAAAGAGCTTAGGATTAAGGAATCGTGGTGTCAAAATTATCTCCTGTCCTTCTTGTGCAAGACAGCAATTTCCAGTAATTCAAACTGTTAAAAACTTAGAAAATAGATTAGATGATATATCTACTCCAATTACTGTATCAATTATTGGTTGTGTAGTTAATGGTCCAGGCGAAGCTACAATGACAAATATTGGTATTACTGGTGGAGGTAATGATACACATATGATTTACGTTGATGGAAAAAAAGATAAAGTAGTAAAGAATGTTAATCTAGAAGATTATTTAGAAAATATAATAAGAGAAAAATCAAAAGATTTAAATATAAATACCTAATATGAAACAAAGACCAGTCAGAGGAACTCATGATATTTTTGGCAATGAAATATTAAAATTTAATAAAATTACTCAATGTGTAAGAGATATTGCAGATAGAAGTAGTTTTAATGAATTAAAAACACCAATATTTGAATTTAGTAGTTTATTTTCAAAACCATTAGGTGAACAAAGCGATGTAGTTTTAAAAGAAATGTATACTTTTGAAGATAGAAACAATGAATTTTTAACCTTAAGACCCGAATATACTACTCCAATGATTAGAGCGGCTATTTCAAATAATTTTTTAAATGATTTACCTTGTAAACTCTATGGTTTTGGACCAATGTTTAGAAGAGAAAGGCCTCAAAAAGGAAGGTATAGACAATTTAATCAAATTAATTTTGAAATTTTTGGATCTAATGATCCTTATTCTGATGTAGAACTTATATATTTAGCAAATTGCATTTTAAAAAAATTATTACCAGACCTTAATTTAAAGTTAAATTTAAATACTTTAGGCAAAAAAGAAGAATTAAATAAATATAAGGAAAAATTAAATAAATACTTTAATGATAATAAAGAGAAGCTTTCTGATGAAAGTAAAGAAAAAATAAATAATAATCCTTTAAGGATATTAGACTCAAAAAATGAAAATGATGAGAGAATATCTAGATTAGCACCATTAATTACTGAATTTTTGTCAAAAGAAAGTAAAGACCATTTTGTAGAAATTAAAAATAGTCTTACTCAATTAGAAATTCCATTTGTGGAGAATGCAAATTTAGTAAGAGGATTAGACTACTACTGTCATACTGTTTTTGAATTTAAAACTGATTTATTAGGCAGTCAAGATACTGTCCTTGGAGGCGGTAGATATGATGGACTTATATCTATTCTAGGCGGTGCAGATTTACCAGGAGTAGGATGGGCTGCTGGAATTGAAAGACTTTCACTTCTTATGCAAGATATTAAAAAAGAAGTAAATGATATACATATCGCCATTATTGATAAGCAATATAAACTAAACTTAATTCAATTAACAAATTATTTAAATATAAATAAATTTACATTTTATTGGAATTATAAATATAATTTAAAAAAATCTTTATCTAAGGCAAATGAAATGAATGCAAAGTTTATTATCATTATTGGAGATGAAACATTTAAAAAAGAATTATATTCTATAAAAGATTTGACTACAGGTGAGCAAATAGAGCTTAGTTTAGAAAATATAAAAAAATTCATAAATGATAAATCTTGAGAATCAATTTAAGAGTATCTTAGAAAAATATAATCAAATAGAATTTTCATTAAACAACACCCAAAATTATAATTCAAATGAATTGATAAAATTAAATAGAGAATATGCAGAATTAAAACCAGTTGTTGAGAAAATTAATGAATTTTCTAAAGTAAATAAAGACTTAATAAACTTAAATGATTTAATTAATGATAATGACCCTGAAATAAGTAAGATGGCAGAGTCAGAATTAATTGAAAAAAAACTAATAATAAAAAAACTAGAAAAAGAATTACTTAGATTATTAATTCCAAAAGACGTAAATGATAAAAAAAATTCTATTTTAGAAATTAGAGCGGGAACAGGTGGGGATGAAGCTTCTTTATTCGCTTCTGATTTGTTATCAATGTATCAAAAGTATGCAGATGAAAATTCATGGAAATTTGAAATTTTATCAATATCTGAGACAGGATTAAAAGGTGTAAAAGAGGTTATATGTAGCATATCTGGGATAAATGTTTTTTCAAAATTAAAGTATGAATCTGGAGTACACAGAGTTCAAAGAGTGCCAACAACAGAGAGTAGCGGGAGAGTTCATACGTCAGCTGCTACTATCGCCGTTTTACCTGAAGCAGAAGAAATTGACATAAATATTGAAGAAAAAGATTTGAGAATTGATGTATTTAGATCAAGTGGACCAGGTGGGCAATCCGTAAATACTACTGATAGTGCAGTAAGAATTACACATATTCCATCAGGTATAGTAGTTTCACAACAAGATGAAAAATCACAACATAAAAATAAAGCTAAAGCAATGAAAATACTCAGGTCAAGATTATTAGATCATGAAGTACAAGAAAAAAATAAAGAAAGATCAGAGCAAAGAAAAACACAAGTTGGTTCAGGTGATAGATCTGAAAGGATAAGAACATATAATTTTCCTCAAGGACGAGTTTCTGATCATAGAATAAATTTAACTTTATATAATTTATCGGAAATATTAGAGGGAAATTTAGATGATTTAATAAATCCTTTGATTGCAGAAGAAGAAAGTAAAAAATTAGCTGAGATGAATAGTGAATAATCTAATAAGAATTAGTTTGGATAAACTTAAAAAAAATAATATTCCAAATCCAGAGTTAGATTTAAGAATTATATTAAATAATTCATCAAAAAAAAATAAAGAAATAATTTTTAGTAATTTTCATATAAATGATATTGATTTGAAGATTTTTGATAAACTTTTGATAAAAAGACTTAATCGCGAACCAATTTCAAAAATTTTAAATAAAAAGTATTTTTGGAAAAATGAGTTTTTTGTTAACTCTAGAGTTTTAGATCCTAGACCAGAAAGTGAGTTAATAATTGAAGAAACATTAAAAATATATAAAAATAAAAATGAACCTCTTAAAATACTTGATATAGGCACTGGTTCTGGTTGTTTGTCTATATCTCTTGCGAATGAATATAATAATGCTAACATAACTGCAATTGATATTTCAAAATCAGCAATAAATGTAGCAAAAAAAAATATAATAAAAAATAATTTTGAAAAAAAAATTAAACTAAAACTAATGAATTTTTATAAAATAAGAAAAAAATTTGATTTAATTGTCTCAAATCCACCTTATTTATCACAACAAAAATATGATAAATGTCAAATTGAAATTAAAAAATTTGAACCAAAATTAGCCCTTGTTGGTGGAAAAGATGGCCTTAAATTTTATAGAATATTTGCAAGATTTTTAGAGAAAATTATGAATAGAGGATCATATTTTATATGCGAAATTGGCGATGATCAGTTAGATTCATGCATAAGAATATTTAAAAATTCTAAGTTATCTATTAAAAATATAAGAAAAGATCTTCAAAATATAGATAGAACCCTTATTTTTTCTAAGATATAAGTTGAATTATTATTTTATAAGTATAGAGATTATTGTAAATATTATTGAAAATTATTTTTAATTTCCAAACATTACTATGTATACAAAAAAAAACGGTAGAACGACGTATAAATCAAATAGAAGGCCTAGTTACAAAAAAACTGGCGGTTATTTAAACAATAAAGGTAGAAACAAAGGTAATGTTTCTCAGCAATATAATAAATATCTAAAATTAGCAAAAGAAGCATTTACATCAGGTGATAGGATACAGTCTGAGTATTATTATCAATTTACTGATCATTATTTTAGATTAATGGTAGAGCTTGGAATCAATATTGAAGAAAATAATCAGATTGAAGACTCTAAGCAGGTAAATATAGAGACGTCAAATAGTGAAACAAGTTCTTCGCAATCAAATAATGATACTGAAGTGAATAAAGAAAATGATGACTCGATTGAGTCAATACCTTTTATTGCTGAACCATCAAAAGAAAAAAGATCTAGATCTTCTAAATAATTTACTCGTATAATAAATTTAAGTGATCTGCATATATCTCTTTAAATTCCTTTTTGAATCTTTCTAGCTCTTTACCTTTTAAAATTTTTCCTGAAGGAAGTTGTAATTTATTTGGATTTATTTGTTTATTTTGAAATATAATTTCATAATGTAAATGAGGACCTGTTGAATTTCCAGTACTACCAACATAACCTATAACATCACCTTGATTAACTCTAACTCCTTTTGATATACCTTTTTTAAATGAAGACATATGTGCGTAAGCAGTTTTATAATCATTATTATGTCTAATTCTAATGTAATTTCCATACCCTCCATTTTTTCCAACATATTCTATTGTTCCATTCCCACCAGCATATATAGGGGTACCTTTTGGCGCAGCAAAATCTATACCTTTATGCATTTTATTGTATCCAGAAATTGGATGTTTTCTCATTCCATAGTTTGATGATAGTCTTGCGCCATCAATAGGGGTTTTTAAAATTGACTTCTTTACATTTTTTCCTTCTTTATTAAAATAATCTATAAAACCTTCATCTGTTTTAAATTTAAAATATTCTATATTTTTTCCACCTATGGAAATTCTTGCATAATTAATATCATTATATTCGATATCACCTGTTTCTACTATTTGATACATATCATAAAATATAGCTACATAAGTATTGGCTCTAATATCTCTCTGAAAATCTAAATCAAAACTATATAATTTTATTAAGGATATAAGTATTTCTTGAGGAACATTATTTTTAATACCATCTTGATACAGTGACTCTCTTATATTAAATTCTTTTGACTCTTGAAAAAAAGATTTTTTTAGCTTTTCTTTTTTTGCAATTATTTCATTATTATTAATTAATACTATAATTTTTGAGTCTATATTTTTTTTTAATTCAATTTTTTTGATTTCATTAAATGAATTTTTAAAAAATAAAATATTTTGACCTATTTTTAATTTTTTTAAATCATAAAAATTTTCAACTTTATTAGCTATGCTAAAAATTGTTTGATCTTCTAAATTAAGTTTCTGTAGAATAGAGGCAAATGTATCACCTTTATTTACTTTGATTTTAAATTTAGTTAAATTATTTTTTGTTTCGATATTTTTTATCTTATTTTTAATTTCATTTTTATTATTATTTTTAGTGTTTTTAATAATATTATCTTTACTAATTATTTCTTGTTTTTTAATTAAGTCTATATTATTAAATTTTATTTTTAATAATAAGTTATATTCATTGTAAAAAAAATATACACCAAGAAACAAGAATATTAATGAAGATATAATTTTTAAGTTTATTGATAACACTTAGCAATATTTTGAATTAAAATAAAATAATGGTTTTAATTTATTATTATATGAAACTTTCAAGACTTTACAAATAAAAATAACATGATCACCTTGAGGTATTTTATTTTCAATAATACATTCTAAATTTCCAATCGAATTTGGTAATAAAATAGTATTATTTAATCCTTTAACAAATTTTATTTTTTTTATATTTGGATTTTTTTTTGAAAATTCAATTGATATCTTCTTTTGTTTGCTTGAAAGTATATTAATACTTAAGTACTTAGATTTTAAATACTTATTTATTGATGAAGATTTTTTATCTAATGAAAAAAGAACTAAAGGAGGCTTGAGAGATAAAGATGAAAAAGAATTTATAGTTTTACCATAGATTGTATCATTAATATTTAAGCAGATAACTGTTATACCAGTTCCAAATTTACTTAAAGTTTTTTTGAAATTTGATGTATTAATATTATTCATAAAATTTTTTGCATATATACTGAGTCAATCCATTTGTTTTTTTTGTAACCTGCCTTTTTTATAGTTCCAATTAATTTAAACCCATTTTTTTTATGAATTTTAATTGAACTTAAATTATTAGAACCACCAATGACAGCTATCAAATTTTTAATTTTTTTATTTTTTTTGCAATTTAATATTAATTCTTTCAATATTTTTGAACCATATCCTTTATTTAACATTTTGGGGTCAACATAAATTGAATGTTCATAAGTATATTTATAACCACTTTTATTTCTAAACTTATTTACAAAAGCTAATCCAATTATTTTTTCATTTTTTTTTGCCAAAATAAAAGGCAGTTTATTACCTTGAATTTCTTTTTTTAAAGATAAAAAAGAATTTAAGGACATTTTTTTTTCTTCGAAATTTGAATAAGTATTTTCAATAAAATAATTATATATTAGTAAAGCTTTAGCCAAATATGACTTTTTTAATTTATTGTTTAAAATTTCCATTTTTATTGGTTTAGTATAGATTTATTTTAAATTTAGAATATTTATTTTATATTGGGTGCGTAGCTCAGCGGTAGAGCACTGCCTCGACACGGCAGGGGTCACAGGTTCGAATCCTGTCGCACCCACCATGGAAATTAAAAGAATTGTTCTTGAAATTTAATAAAATGATATATGTATATATTATGATTAAATGTGTGTTAGTTGCTACTTTGATAGCATCACTAATTTTTCTAATAATTGATGTTATTTGGTTAAGTTTTGCTACAAAATCATTTTATAGACCTTTAATTGGGAATCTTTTATCTGATAAGCCTGTATTTTGGGCAGCAGCTCTATTTTACATACTCTATGTTTTTGGTATGGCAATAGTGGTAATACAGCCATGCATAGACTCAGCAAGTTTATTTAGAACAATTTATACTGGTTTTATTTTTGGTTTAGTTGCTTATGGAACTTATAACCTAACTAATATGGCTGTTCTTAAAGGTTGGTCACCAACTGTAACTTTTGTAGATATGTTTTGGGGAGGATCATTGACAGCAGTATCTGCGACTACTGGATTGTATTTAGCTAAAAAAATTGTTCATTATTAACTAATTCTCTTCATACCAAATTCTAGCAAACTTATAAGCAAAGGATTTTCTTTTAATATAATTTCATGCTTTTTAATAAAAACATTAATTTTATTTATACACAAATCAATAACTCTTTTTTCACCAATTAATCCAAGTAAAGTACTTTTACCTTGTTTCAAATCCTTACCTGGTGTTTTACCAATTTTTTTAAAGGTACCAATTTCGTCGATCAAGTCATCTATTACTTGAAATATTAAACCAAATAACATTCCAAACTCTTTAGCAAATAAAATCTCTGATTTTTTTGCATCTGCTAAAATAAATGGAGCACTAAATGAGAATTCAAAAAGTTTACCAGTTTTATTTAAATACATATTCAAAATTTTATTCTTATTAATTTTTTTATTTTCAAATTCTAAATCCAGCGATTGTCCCAACGCTAATCCTTTGTGGCCAATACATAATGATAAATAATTAATTAATTCAAGTTTAGATTTATAGTTATTATTTTTAAGATTACCTGAAAGTAAAGTAAAAGCTAAATCATGTAAAGCATCACCTGCAAGAATAGCTGTTGCCTCATTAAATTTTTTGTGTGTACTTAACTTACCTCTTCGATAATCATCATTATCCATCGAGGGTAGGTCATCATGAATTAGTGAATATGAGTGAATTGATTCTATACTAGCACCTATTATAAATGCGTCATTTTTATTTATATTCGATATTTTAGAAGCTTGATTAACTAAAAATGGCCTTATTCTTTTGCCACCATTGTTACACCCGTAAAACATAGCTTTTGATAGAATCGACTTGTCTAGATTATGGTTTAGTAACTCTTTAAATTTTTTATCAAATTGTTTTTTATTATTATTTATTAACGTATTTAAATTCATAATAGATATTAATATTTGAGTTAATTTTTAAATTATTTAATAGAATAAAGCGAATATTATATGAGAATAGAAGAAGAAATAAAACTTGATTATTCAGATGTGCTTTTTAGACCAAAAAGAAGCACACTAAAAAGTAGAAAAGATGTCGATTTAAATAGGACATATACTTTTAAACACTCTAAATTAAAATGGAAAGGTACTCCAATAATTGCCTCAAATATGGATGGAGTAGGTGAAATTAATATAGCGAAAAAACTCTTATCTCATAAATTAATGACAGCATTAACAAAACAACATTCTATTAAACAAATTGGGTCTATAAATAACAATAGTAGTTTTCATAATTTTGTTGCTCTCAGTTGTGGAACAAGTCCTGATAGTTTTAATAGACTAAATTCAATTTTAAAGAAGTACCCAAAATTCCAATTTATATGTATTGATGTAGCAAATGGTTATTCCGAAAATTTTAGTCATTTTGTATCTAATGTTAGAAAAAAATATCCAAAAAAAACTATTATTGCGGGGAATGTAGTTACAGCTGATATGACTCAGGAGCTGGTTTTGAGTGGTGCAGATATTGTTAAAGTTGGAATTGGACCTGGTAGTGTCTGTACTACCAGAATTCAAACAGGTGTTGGTTATCCTCAATTAAGTGCGGTAATGGAATGTGCAGATGCAGCTCATGGTTTAGGCGCTCACATAATTGCAGATGGTGGATGTACTTGCCCTGGTGATGTTGCAAAAGGATTTGGAGCGGGTGCAGACTTTGTAATGCTTGGGGGCATGTTAGCAGGTCATAAAGAAGGTGGTGGAAGTGTAATTGAAAAAAGTGGTAAAAAATTTATTGAGTTTTATGGATCAAGTTCAGAAGAAGCTAATGAAAAACATTATGGTGGTTTAGCAAATTATAGATCTTCAGAAGGTAAAAAAGTAAAATTACCTCTAAAGACTTCTATAGATAAAACTATCAGAGATATTCTTGGAGGAGTTAGAAGTAGTTGTACATATGTGGGAGCGCCATCATTAAAACAATTAAGTAAGTGTACTACATTTGTTAGAGTTAATAGTCAGTATAATGATACTTTTGGGAAAATATAATTAATAACCTATAGCTAAACCATCTTTTCTTGAGTCTGATCCTCCAATTAAAACACCTTTTTCACGATCAATTTTTATGCACTGACCTCCACCAATAGCACCATTTACAGTGGATATATTATGACCAATGGATTCTAGTTTTTTTACAGTTTCGATATTTAGAGATTTTTCTACTTTAAGCTCACCATTTAGGGCGAAAGCTCTAGGAAAGTCTAAGGCTTCCTGAATATTGTTATCATAATCAAATATATTTTGTAAAACATGACTTTGTCCAATAGGTTGATATTGCCCACCCATTACTCCGTAAGAAAGAATGGTCTCATTATCTTTGTTTGTAACTAATCCAGGTATTATAGTGTGAAGAGGTTTTTTTCCACCTTGGATAACATTAGGGTGATTTTTTTCTAATCTAAAATTTACTCCTCTATTTTGAAAAAGAATTCCACTATTATTACTAGAAATACAACTTCCAAAACTATGACATATAGAATTTATAAATGAAACAGCATTTAAATTTTTATCTACAACTGTTAAATAAACAGTTTCTGGGTTTGAAGTTACAAATGCATTCTTTGCATTGTAAGTATTATGTATATTAATTTTTGAAGATAAATTTTCTATAAATTGATCACTAAATAATTCCTCAATGTTAATATCATTAAATTTTGGATCCCCTAATTTAGTTTCTTTAATTTCATAGCATACTTTTGTTATTTCCGCTTGAATGTGATATCTTTCAAAACTAGAGCTATTATATTGACTTGTCTTTAATTTTTCATTTAAAGCCATCATTAATAAAACAATAATACCTGGTCCATTAAGTGGGCATTGGTGTATTTTTAAGTTATTGTAAAATTTAGATATTGTTGATGAAAATATTGTATCTTGAGAATAAAAATCCTCTTCAGTATGTAATCCACCAAGCTCGTTAAGAGTTTTTACCATATCTTTTGTTACTTCACTATCGTAAAAACCTTTAATATTTTTTTTTCCAATTAGATTTAATGTATTTGCAAGAGGAATATTTTTAAATATTTCTCCAAATTTATAACTTTCATTATTTCTTAAAAATAAAATTTTACTATTTTTATTTTTTCTTAGTTCGCTCTCTTTTTCTTTCCAATATTTAGCTTCAACTTCATGTACTGGAAATCCATTTCGTGCATAATTTTCTGCACCTTTTAATATTTCTTCTAAATCCAACCTTCCATATTTTTCATGCATAGAGCACCAAGCATGAACTGAACCTGGTATTGTTACAGAGTGAGGACTTGATAATTCTATTTTATTAATTTTTTTATTAATAAAATATTCTAAATTAGATTTTTTTGGTGATATACCTGACCCATTAACTGCTATTGGATTTTTCCCATTTAATGAAATTATAGCAAAACAATCTCCACCAAGACCAGTTGCACTAGGACAAACAACAGATTGTACTGCGCTAGCTGCAATAGCAGCATCTATTGCGTTGCCTCCTTTTTGTAAGATATTTATTGCCTCAGCTGAACTTAAAGGGTTGGATGTTGCAGCCATGCCATTTTGGGCTAAAACATTAGATCTTCCAGGATAAGATAATTGCCTCATAATTAAGCATTAATATTATATGTTTGACAAAACAAATCCTAGAATTTAAAGGCATTTTTTTATGAAAGTTAAGTGCTCACTGAAAACAGCTAAAACAAGAGATAAAGACTGTAAACTTGTTCGTAGAAAAGGTAGAGTTTACGTAATTAATAAAAAAAATCCAAGAATGAAAGCCCGTCAAGGCTAGTTATTTTCAGCTATAAATTTCTCAGCTTCTAGAGCTGCCATACAACCCATTCCAGCCGCAGTCACTGCTTGTCTAAATATTTTATCTTTTACATCTCCGGCAGCAAATACCCCTTTTATACTCGTTTCTGTACTATCATTTTTAGTAATAATATAATTTTCATTATCCATATCTAATTTATCTTTAAATAATGAAGTGGCTGGGTCATGTCCGATTGCAATAAATGCTCCATTAATATCTAAAGTTAATTTTTTACCATTTTTAGTATTTTCTAGAATAACTTGTTTTAAAGTTTGTGGATTATCTTCACCTATAAATTCTACTACTTTGTTATTCCAAATTACCTCAATTTTTTTATTTTTAAAAAGCCTATCTTGTAAAATTTTTTCTGCCCTTAAAGTATCTCTTCTATGAACAAGTATTACTTTTGAGGCAAATTTAGTTAGAAATATTGCTTCCTCAACTGCACTATTTCCACCACCAATTACCATAACTTTTTGATCTTTAAAAAAAAATCCATCACATGTAGCACATGCTGAAATTCCAAATCCCTTAAATTTATTTTCACTTTCAATATTTAACCATCTAGCCTGAGCTCCAGTTGCAATTATAATTGATTTAGATATAAATTCTTTGCCTGATTCAGTATTTGATACAAATGGATTGTTTGTAAAATTTACAGAAGTAACAATATCATTGTGAAATACTGTTCCAACGTTTATTGCTTGTTTTTTCATTTCTTCCATTAACCATGGACCTTGAATTACATCTCCAAAGCCAGGATAATTTTCTACATCAGTTGTTATGGTAAGTTGACCACCTGGTTCTAAACCAGAAACTAAATGAGGCTTCAAGTTTGCACGAGCAGCATAAATAGCGGCTGTGTAACCTGCTGGTCCCGAACCAATAATTAAAACATTATTTTCAATTTTATTCATATTTTATAAGCAAATATTAATTAGTTTTAAGTTTCTACTGGCCAATCTGTTTTAAAAGAAACATAGTTAACTTGAATACATCTTCTTTCTTTATGAATTTCTTTTAATTCAAGACCATGCCATGTATCTTCACCGGAAGAAAAAAAATATCCAGAGTTGTGAATATATTCTATTGTTTTAACTAGTTTAAAATTTTTATCATATAAATCTGTACCCAAATTAGATGATTCATTATAAGGATTTGCCCAAATCATCATTGTCATCAGCTTTTCAGCAATATCTTTGTGTGGTTTAAGCCAAAATCCTTTTTTATCTCCAATAATTTCTAACCTTACATATGATTTAGAAAGATCTTTATTAAGTAGTTTAGATATTTGATTTACCAATTTTTCACTTTGTAATGAATTAATTAATTTGGTAAGAAAAGGAAAGCTTTTATGATTTTCTTTCGTAATAAATAATCTTAACTTGCCATCTATACCTTGACCTGTATGATCTGCAGCCCTAGTTCCATCATATGCTCGATCACCACTTGGAATTTTAGAATATGAAATCTCATTTAAAACATCTTGATCTAAACAATTATTAAATTGCCAATGATTGAATGGAAAATCAGAGTGAGTAATATTATTTAGATTCATTAATTACTTCTATAATTCTTTCTTTTATAATTCCAGAGATTCTTTTACTTTCATCAATTTTATCATATGACCAATTTTCTAAAGTATTGGCTGATATTAAATCTCTTGTAATATTTAATCTTCTAAATTCATCATGGAATCTATT
>CACDMT010000020.1 GCA_902553945.1 uncultured Alphaproteobacteria bacterium
GATGAAGGGGTTATTAAAAAAAACATTAAAACCAAAAACACCAACCCTATATATTTGGTTAAAAAACTATCTTATGAAAAAGCAAAAAGTATAAGCAGCCTAAGAAAACAACAACTGGTTGTAGGTTGTGACACTTTAATTTATTTTGAAAAAAAAATATTAGATAAGGCAAAATCAAGAAAAGAAGCGATAAAAAAAATTATGAAGCTTTCTGGTAAAAAACACAAAATTTATTCAGCAATAACAATATTTAAAAATAATAAAAAAATATGGCAGTGTTGCGATTGCTCAGAGGTTTCTATAAGAAAACTATCTAAAAAAGAAATTTCCTCATATCTTAATCAATGCGGAAATCAAATTTTAAGCTCTGTCGGGTGTTATCAAATAGAAACACTGGGCCCCACCATTATTAATAACATAAAAGGAGACCTTTTTAATGTCATGGGCTTTCCTTTGTTTAAATTCTTAAAATATTTAAAAGGATGAAAATGAAGAAATTTTATGTGATAGGAAATAATACCTCAAAAAGTCTTTCGCCAATAATTTTTAATTATTGGTTTAAAAAATATAATATAAGGGCCAAGTACGGCTTCGTAGAGATAAAAAAAGCAAACATCAATAAAGAAATAGACAAATTATTAAAAAATAAAGATCTTTTTGGATTAAACATAACAATTCCATTTAAACAAAAAATAATGAAACATGTTGATATTCTTAATCCGCATGCTGTTAAAATTAATGCTGTAAACTGTATAAAAAAAAGCAAAAGGGGGGTTGTAGGCTTTAACACAGACTGGTCGGGCTATGGTAAGGCGCTTCCAAAAGTAAATAATTTAAACACAAAAAAAATATTAATTTTAGGATATGGGGGTGCGGCTAAGGCTATTCATTACTTTTTTATTTCAAAAAATGTTAAAAATATAGACATTGCTAACAGATCAAAAAAAAGAATAAAATTTATAAAAAAAATAAAATATTCTAAAAATTATAAAGGAATTAACAAACAAATATCTTCTGCAAACATTATAATAAACACAACCCCTAACAACCCTCTTACAAAAAAACAAATTAAACTAGTAAAAAAATCAACTATAGTAAGCGATATAGTCTATAATCCGAGAAACACAGCTTTTTTAAATCAATTTCCTTCAAATAAAAAAGTCTACGGAATTTCAATGCTTCTACACCAGGCCATACCTTGCTTTAAAATATGGTTTGGTTTTAATCCATCAGTTGACAAAAAACTATTGCAAATATTAAACAAAAAAATCTCATGACAAAAATAATTGGCATAACTGGAGGCATTGGATCTGGAAAGTCCACACTAACAAAACAGTTTAAAAATAATGGATTTAAAATTTTTGATTCTGACGAAGAGGTTCAAAAACTCTATAAAAAGAAAAATAAAAATCTTATTAATCAATTAAAAAAAATAGGCCTTGGTGAATCTGTTAAAAAAAATAACATAAATAAAAAAATAATTGCCAAGATTATATTTTCAAACAAAAACATAAAAACAAAACTTGAAAAATTTATTTTTAAAATTGTTAGAAAAAAAAGAAACACATATGTAAAAAAAGAAAAAAATAAAAACACATCAATAATAATAATGGATATTCCGCTTCTTTTTGAAAATAATTTAGATTATTTTTTTGATACAATAATATCTGTGGTGGCAAAAAGAAAAGTTAGATTAAAGAGAGTAAAATTAAATAAAAAAATTACCAAAGAAGCTTTTAACAAAATACTCAAAAACCAAACAACAGATGTAGAAAGAAGGAAAAGATCTGATATAATACTTGAAAACAACAGTACAAAAAAAATTTTTTTAAAAAAAGTAAATATGTTAATTAAAAAGGTGACAGTTTGAGAGAAATAGTAATAGATACAGAGACAACGGGGCTTAACTATAAGTCCGGGGATAGAATTATTGAAGTGGGTTGTGTTGAATTAAATAATTATATTCCCACAGGTAAGACACTGCAGTTTTATTGCAAGCCAGATAAGAAAATAAGTGAAGGTGCTAAAAATATTGTCGGCATTTCAGATGATTTTTTAGAAAATCAAAAAACCTTTGAAGAAAATCAACATAATTTTATGGACTTTATTCAAAAGGACACCTTGGTGATACATAACTCAGATTTTGATATTGGTTTTTTAAACAATGAACTATCATTAATTGGTAAACCAGCCCTAGTTAATAAAGTAATAGACACAGTTGCATTAGCAAGAAAAGTTCTTAATACAAGGGTTGCTAATTTAGATTATCTTTGTAGACGTTTTAATATTGATTTGTCTGACAGGGCCTACCATGGCGCCCTTTTAGATTCACAATTATTGGCCTCAGTTTATTTAGAACTAAGAGGGGGAAAGCAATTTTCAATGAATTTAGAAGGTTCAAATAATTTAAAAAACACAATTTATACAGCTAAAAATGATAATATTCAGGTAAAAAAAATTAACATTTCAGAAAATGATATTTTTAGTCACAATGAAATGCTTAAAAAAATAAAAAACCCAATTTGGAAAAAATTTAACTATTAAAATTATAAAAAGTAATTATATAAAATTATATGCTTTATGGTGACCTACAATTTTTTGACATTATACTTTTTGCGGCTATTGCTGGGTTTATTATTTATAGATTAAGAAGTGTATTAGGAAAGAGAACCGGCTTTCAAAAAAACAACATAGAAAACAAACCAAAACAAAACAAACAAACCAATATAAAACAAAACATTCCAACTTTATTAGACAATGAAATAAAATTAGAGAATGTATATAAAAAGGTTAATAGTTTTGATCATAAGGTGTTTTTAGAGGGTGCAAAAAAAGCCTTTGAAATTATAATTACAGCATTTAATAGTGGTGATAAAAAAACACTTAAGACACTTGTTTCAAAAGATGTATATTCTGCTTTCGAAAAAGCAATTAACAATAATTCAAACAACCCCTCCGCACAATTTTACTCACTAATTATTGAAAGTGTTGAAAGTGCAAAAGTTGAAGGGGGAATAATTTCAATTTCAGTTAATTTTATAAGTGAGCAAATGTTAAATAATGACGAGTCCTCTATTATTAAAAATAAAGACACCTGGACATTTGAAAAAGAAACAAACTCCTCAAGCCCAATTTGGATACTAACACAAACATAAAAGTTGTTTTTAAGGGCCTTAAAAAAAGAATAAAAACAAATGAAGGCTATTCTAACAAAGCATACAAAGATCAATTAGGCTATCAAACAATTGGTTTTGGACACTTAATTAGAAAAAAGGATGAAATTATTTTAAATAAAGTTTATTCAAAAAAATATTTAGAAACTCTATTTGAAAAAGATTTTAAAAAAACTTTAGATGATTTTAATAAAAATTTTAAAAAACTATCATTAAAAAAAAATGAACAAGAGCTTTTAATTGAAATGATTTATCAAATGGGAATCAAAAAGGTTTTGAAGTTTAAAAAAGTTATTTATTATTTAAAAACAAAACAAAAAAATATGGTTTGTTTAGAAATGATGAAAAGTTTGTGGTATAAACAAACCCCTAAAAGGGTTTTAAACCTTATTTATAATTTTAAAAAAAATTAATAGATTTATGAGTGAAGATTATTTTTTAAAAAAAATGAAAGGCGTTAAACCAATAGATAAATCCGATATAATAAAAAAAACAATCTCCATATCAAAAAAACCAAATATAAAAAACAAAGCAAGAGAAGAAACAAAAATCAACAATATGCAACCAGAAAGAAAAGTTTTTAAAAGTGAAAACTATGAAATATCATTCGGTGAAATTAACAAGAGCCTTAAAAAAGGAAATATTAAAATTGACAGAAAGCTTGATCTTCATGGTTATAATTTAATAGATGCAGAAGAAAAATTTAAAGACGAAGTTGTAAAACTATACAATAAAAACAAAAGGTGCATCTTAGTCATTACTGGCAAAGGCTCTCACACAAATAAAAACAAACCTGAAAATCAAAATGAATCATCGCCTCAACTCTATTATGGTAAAATAAAAAACTCAATATTATCTTGGGTTAAAGATGAAAGTCTAAAAAAATATATACTAACCTATCAAGATGCTAGCGTTGAATATGGTGGTGACGGGGCTATATTTGTTTATTTGAGAAAAAAAAAATTTAATTTTTTTGAAGTTTAAATATTCTATTCTTAAAAAATATATTTATTTTTACTGGCAAGAAATTATCATTACTCAAAAAAAATTCAATTTTTTCTAAATCATTTCTTTTGTGGTCTGCCCAAATATTTTGATATTCTTTAATTTCAAGTAATAAATTTTTCGAATCTAAATTATCCGATTTTTTCATTACATACACCCTTCTCCCATCTATTGTTTTTGCAAAACTATTACCACTTAAGATGTTTAAGAAAGATGCTATAGGGTCATAATACCCATGAAGTTCATCAAGTTTTATTCTTGATATTTCTTTTTCTTCTGGCTTTTGAATAAGTTTTTTAAGATATTCATCAAACACCATTTCAACTATCTTTGTTTTTTTTCTTGTTTTCCAATATTGTTTATATTCTTTAGTTTTGAAATTTTCATCATTTATTATCCCTTTTGATAAATACTCTCCTTCAAACTTATATAAAGAAGAAAAGACCCCCGAGCTTTTAAGGTTAATTTTTGTTTCATAGTTATTGTCTCCTTTTTTTAAAAACCAAATAAACTTACCAATCTTAATACCGGAGGTACTTACATTATATTCAGCAACAAAATTTTTAGCGTGTGCATAATTTAAAAAAACACAAAATGTAATTAAAAAAAATTTAATTAAAAATAACTTCATAAATATTAATTTTTTTGTTTGTAAATTTCTCTTCTAATGGTTTTTTTTTATTAATAATATGACTGTTTACTAAATACACAATATCATTTGGTGATCCAATAAGAATAAAATTTTTATTCATTTCTTTTTTCAAAGGAGATGTAATTTTAAAATGATTTGTAATTTTATCATTTTTTTTATGCGGCATATGAATTAAAACATTTTCTCCCCTTAATTCATAAGATAGGCTTGCAAACATCAAGCGATCTGAAACAACAAAATCTAACACATTAATATTCTTACCAGTAGAATAAATATTTTCAGCAAAGTTGTTTAAACCACTTATTCTTTTAAAAATTTCAGCCGGGTAACTTATTCCAACTAATATAAAAAAAACTAAACAAAAACTAAAATTGAAAAAAATATTTAATTTATAAAAAAGGGTCTTAGATTTAATTATATTAATATAAAAAAACAAAAAAAGAGAAATTAAAGCTGGTGCAGCCCAATTGGCATTTGCCCGAACAATAATTGCCTCAAAAAAAACCAATAATAATATAGGAACTGAAAATATTAAAAGAAATTTTTGATTGCCTTCAAGTTTAAACTTTCTATAATTAACTATAACACCCAAAATTATTAAAGGACCCAACATCAAGGCTTGAATAACTAAAAATTCAAACCCCCTATATAAATTAATTTCTATATTGCTAAAATTTGCATTATCCGATGTATGTTGAAACGTTACCCAACCATTGTTAAAATTCCAATAAATATTTGGAAGAATTATTATAAAAATACATAAAAAACTTAGTAAAATTCCAAAATAGTTTTTTGAAACAACAACTCTAAATTCTTTGTCAAAAACTATATATAAAAACAAACAAATTAAAAAATAAACAGCAGCATATTTAGAAAGAAAGGCCAGTCCAAGCATTATACCAAGCAAAACAAAATTTATTTTTTTTGGAAATTTTCTTATTCTTATTAAAATACTTAGAGACAATGTCCAAAAAAGTAACAAAAAAATATCAGTACTTAATATAAATGATGAAAATGAAACCGCAGGTATAAATAAAAACAACAATGAGCAGGAAAGAGCATTATTTCTGTTTAAACCGAGATTTTTACACAAATCATATAAAGCTAATGATGTAATAAAATATACAATTGAAGGCATCATTTTTAAAACAATAAAATCATCTCCAAAAATACCTGTGTAAAAACCTAAAGCCCATGCTAAAAAAGGTGGTTTTGAGAAATAGCCAAAATCTAAATTTTTAGCCCATAACCAATATTGAGCTTCATCACCAAAAAGATTAAATACGGTAAAGTTTATTGCAACAACTTTAATTAAAAATAAAATTATAACACAAAGAAATAAAAATCTATTCGCCATAATATTTTTTATATAATTTAAAAATCAATAAATTAATTATTAATATAAATATCCCAGCAAACAATATATCACTTAAAAAATGACCTCCTGCAATTATTCTTATAAAACCTAATAAAACTCCAAATATTATACTTAAATAAAAAAATAAAATATTTTTTGTAATAAAATATAAAACTATAATTGAGAAACCAACAGATGCATCTCCTGAAACAAATGAGCAATTACTATCACACGCACTACTTAACTCAAACCAAGGTGTGAATATTTCTTTTCCACCAAAATGTGTAATATCACCAGGCCTTGCTCTTCCCCATAAATCTTTTAAAATTAAATTTATAAATATTAAAATGCTTAAAATTTGTGTAATCCAAATTAAAAATATTTCTTTTATAGAGAATTTATAACCAAAATAAACTTTATGAATTCTTATAAAACGACTAAATATTGGTAATATCAAAATATAGAATATTAATAGTGGTAATAAAAATTTACGAAAAATTTTGGATAAAAAATCTACACTTTGTAAAGAAAACTGAGATTCACCAATATAAAATAGTCCCGCAACATATAAATCTAGGGTTGGACCAACAGTTATAAACAAACAACAAATAAATAAAAATATAACAAAATAATAAACTTGATAATTTTTTGAAAATAAAATTTCAGAAAAAACATAATTTTTATAATTTTTGTTTAAAAAAAAATTTAAACTTTTAAACACTATCAATGATAACACCCCCCCCCGCAACAATATCGGTAAAAAAATGGGCACTAACAACAACTCTGCTTAGAGCCACAACAGAGGCCAATAAAAAGAAAAAATATTTTAATTTAGGCAATATTGCACATAATATTAAACAAACCATGAAAATTGTAGAAGAATGACCAGAAGGAAATGAATGGTAATTGGAGTCTATAGTAAAAAAATTAAAACCAAAACCATCCTCAAAGTCTGTATAGTTTGGCCTGGGCCTCCCAACAACATGTTTACATATTTGGGTAATTATACCAGCTATCAAAATATAAACAAAAGATGATATAAAAAAATTAATTTTTTTATTTGTATTTTTTATATTTATAATTTTTAGTTTTTTATTGAAATAAAGAATAAAAAAACCAAAAACACAAATTCCAAAATACCAACCAGAACCTCCAACCTCGGTTATGTTTGTAAAAAAATCTTTTAAATAAACAGCTTTCACACTGTTATTAAAAATTTTAAAATAATTATAAATGCTCAGGTCTAAATTAAACGATATAAAAACGTTTAATGTAATTATGAACAAAATAACTAATTCAATCTTAATGTTTCTAAAAACACTCATTTTTATGATTATTAAAAGTCAAATGAGTTTTATAGTATAAATTTTGATAAGTCCTGACTTTTAATAAGCTCTCCAAGACTATTTTCGACATATTCCTTATTTATTATAATTTTTGTTGGACCAATGTCAGAGGCTGAAAAGCTAATTTCTTCCAATAATTTTTCCATAACAGTATGAAGTCTTCTTGCACCAATATTCTCAACATTTTGATTTATTTCTGTAGACAATGATGCAATGGTGTTTATTCCACTTTCTTCAAATTCTAATTCAACTTTTTCAGTTCCCAATAACCCAGTGTATTGCTTTAACAAACTGTTTTCAGTTTCAGTTAGGATTAATTTAAAATCATCTCTTGTTAAACTGTCAAGCTCAACTCTTATTGGTAGTCGACCTTGAAGCTCTGGTAACATATCAGATGGTTTTGATAGGTGGAATGCCCCTGATGCAATAAAAAGAATGTAGTCTGTTTTTACAACACCATGCTTGGTGCTAACAGCCGTACCTTCGATTAGTGGAAGCAAGTCTCTTTGAACCCCCTCTCTTGATACATCAGCACCACTTCTTTCACTTCGAGAGGTAATCTTGTCAATTTCATCAATAAAAACAATCCCATTTTCCTCAACATCATTTAATGCTCTAGTATTAATTTTATCTTGATCAAGTAGCTTTTCAGTTTCTTCATTTAATAAATAAGCATGAGAATCTTTAACACTCATTTTTTTCATTTTTTTTTGATTTCCAAAACCTTTACCAAAAACATCGCCTAAATTAATCATACCCATTTGAGACCCCGGCATCCCAGGAATATCCATTGTCGGTAAATTTAAGTTTGCATTTGCTGAAACTGGTATCTCAACTTCGTTATCATTTAATTCTCCAGTTCTTAATTTTTTTCTAAAACTATCTCGCGTTGATGGTGAAGAGCTTTTTGAAACAAGAACATCTAGAATTCTTTCTTCAGCATTTTTTTCTGCTTTAGCCTTAACCTCTTTACCCATTTGAATTTTTGTTTTTGTAATGCTAATTTCAACCAGATCTCTAATTATTTGCTCTACATCTCTACCCACATAACCAACTTCTGTAAATTTTGTTGCTTCAACCTTAATAAATGGAGCATTAGCAAGTTTTGCCAATCTTCTAGAAATTTCAGTTTTACCACAACCAGTAGGACCAACCATTAAGATATTTTTTGGAACTATCTCCTCTTTTAGAGATTCATCAAGCTGCTTTCTCCTCCATCTGTTTCTTAATGCAACTGCAACAGCCCTTTTAGCTTTGTTCTGCCCTATTATAAATTTGTCTAGCTCAGACACTATTTCTCTTGGACTAAAACTTGATTCCATTTTTAAAATTCTATTATCTCAGAAATTATATTATGATTTGTGTAAATACATATATCAGCAGCAATGTTTAAAGACTCAACAGCTATTTCTTTAGCATCCATACTCGTATTTTTAATTAATGCTTTTGCAGCACTGTTTGCATAAGGTCCACCAGATCCAATTGCTAAAATTCCATCATCAGACTCAATTACATCCCCCGTTCCAGATAACAATAAACTTACATCTTTATCTGCAACTATCATCATTGCCTCCAACCTTCTAAGATAACGATCTGTTCTCCAATCCTTAGCTAATTCTACACAAGCTCGTTTCAGTTGGTTTTTATATTGGTCAAGCTTTCCCTCTAATCTTTCAAAAAGTGCAAATGCGTCTGCAGTAGATCCGGCAAATCCAGATATTACAGAGTTATCTAACCCAAGTCTTCTAATTTTTTTTACATTAGATTTCATAACAGTATTACCAAAACTAGCCTGACCATCTCCAGCAATAACAACCTTATTATCTTTTCTTATTCCTATGATAGTTGTTGATTTAATTAAGTTTTTATTCATAATTTATTAATATAATTTAAAATGGCTATTTAATTATTTTTATCAAGTGATTTACCTAGAATTAAGTCAATTTCGCTGATATTAGGCCAAAATGAGAAAAAGTACCATAGAGAGAAACACTAAAGAAACCAAAATTTCTTGTTCTATAAATTTAGACGGAACTGGAAAATACGAAATTTCCACAGGTATTGGTTTTTTAGATCATATGCTTGAAATATTTTCTTACCACAGTTTAATTGATTTAAAACTAAAGGTTGTGGGAGATACAAATGTTGACTTACACCACACAGTAGAAGACTCAGCATATGCAATTGCACAAGCAACATCTCAAGCTCTTGGAAATAAAGTAGGTATAAAAAGATATGGCTTTTTTTATATCCCTATGGATGATTGTTTATCAAGATGTGTAATAGACTTTTGTGGAAGACCGGAGCTTGTTTGGAATGTAAACTTAGAGCTTGAAAAGTTAGGTGAAATGGACACTGAATTATTTTTAGAATTTTTTAAAGCCTTTACAAATGAGGCTAAGTGCAATCTACATGTTGAAAACTTATATGGCAAAAACAACCACCATATAATAGAATCTTGTTTTAAGGCCTTTGCAAAAAGTTACAGATCAGCAATTGAAATAGATCAAAAAAGAAAAAACTCTATACCATCATCAAAAGGCACACTTTAGAGTCGATGCAAAAAAAGATTACCATAATAGATTATGGGTCAGGAAACATATTATCTGCGCAACAATCTTTTATTAAGGTATCACAAGAATATGAAATTAATGCTGAAGTAAAAATATCAAATAACCACAAAGATATAAAAAACTCAACCCACCTAGTATTACCTGGGCAAGGAGCGTTTTTAAGTTGTATGAATGGATTAAAAAACACACCAGGAATAATTGATGCAATTTATGAATTTGCTCAAATTAAAAAACATCCCTTTTTAGGCATATGCGTGGGCATGCAATTATTAGCTGAGGATAGTGAAGAAAATGGAAATCACAAAGGCCTTGGGTGGATTAATGGCAACATAAAAGCTCTACCAAAAAAAAATTTAAAAATGCCTCACATGGGATGGAATATAACTACTCCTTGTAATACTTTATCAAATAATCTTATATCGCAAAAAGAAGATTTTTACTTTGTGCACTCTTATTATTTTAAATGTAGATTTAGAGAAAATATTTTGGCAGAAACTCTATATGGAATAACTTTTCCTTCAATTGTTGCTAAAGAAAATATATATGGCGTTCAGTTTCATCCAGAAAAAAGTTCCTCCCAAGGTTTGAAACTAATTAAAAGTTTTTTAACAAAATAATATGAATATACAACTAAACGAAAAAATAAATATATCGGTAGATAGCTTAAAATCTTTATCAGAAGTTGACCTTGCTGACTTGTGCAACATCACTGAACAAGCAATAAACGCCGGAGGTGGTTTTGGTTGGTTGAGAGTTCCTGAGCCTGAAGTTTTAAAAGATTATTGGAATAAAATTTTATCCGACAAACTTAATAATCTTATTGTTGGAAGATTAAACGGTGATATTGCTGGTACGTTACAACTATCATTTGAGGCCCCAAACATAGAGTCTAGAAAAAATATTGCTCAAATAAAAAGACAATTTGTTGCGCCTTGGGCAAGGGGTTATGGTTTAGCAAAATCAATGATTGATTTTACAGAACAATTTGCAAAAGAAGAAAATATTAAATCAATTCAGCTGGCTGTAAGGGAAACACAGGATGCCGCAATTCAACTTTTTGTTAATAAAAAATATTTAAAATGGGGAGAAAACCCCTTTTATTCATATATAAATGGAAGTTTTGTTAAAGGCATATACTTTTATAAAAATCTATAGTGCAAATTTTTCCAGCCATCGATCTTAAAGATAATAAATGCGTAAGGCTATCTAAGGGGAAAGATGATACCAGTGTCATATTTAATGATAACCCAATCGAACAAGCAAGTTATTTTGAAAACACAGGATGCAAAAGATTACATATCGTAGATTTAGACGCGGCATTTGGTAGACCAAATATAAATTTTAAAACAATATCAAAAATAAAAAAATCTATTTCTATACCTATTCAACTAGGCGGGGGCATTAGAAGATTAAATGATGCAATTAAATATTTTAAACTTGGAATAGAATATTTAATTATTGGCTCACTTGCTGTAAAAGACCCTGAAACAGTTATTGAACTTTCAAACACATTTAAAGAAAAAATATATGTTTCGTTAGACATTTTAAATCAAAAAATAATGATTAAAGGCTGGGAAGAAAAATCTAAATACAAAATAGATGATATATTAAAAATATATAAAAACTCTAATATTAAAGGGTATGTTTTAACAGACATTGCAAATGACGGAATGCTTAATGGATTAGATGTGGATTTTATTACTAGCTCTTTAAAAAAATTAACTGAAATAGACAATAATAAAAAAAAGTTAATAGTTGCAGGCGGCTTATCTAATTACAAGGATTTATATAAATTAAAAACACTAAAAAATAATAACCTAGAAGGTATAATATCTGGTAAATCATTTTATGTTGGAAACATAGATTTAAATAAAGCTCAAAACATTTTAGACCAAAATGCTTAAAGTAAGAATTATACCTTGTTTAGATGTAAAAGATGGAAGGGTTGTAAAAGGAATAAATTTTGTAGACCTTGTTGATGCAGGCGATCCCGTAGAGCAAGCAAAACATTACTCAGAAAATGGAGCAGATGAAATTTGTTTTTTAGACATTAGCGCCTCTCTTGAAAAAAGAGAAACAATGATAAATGTTGTAAAAGAAACAGCAAAAGAGGTTTTTATTCCACTAACTGTTGGAGGTGGAATTTCATCTATAGATAATATCAAATCACTTTTGAAGGCTGGAGCTGATAAAGTATCAATAAATTCAGCTGCTATAAAAAATCCTGAAATTGTAAAACAATCATCAGATTATTTTGGAAGCCAGTGTATAGTTGTTGCAGTTGATGTAAAAAAAATTAATAACAACTGGTTAGTGCACTCTCATGGAGGAACAATTAAAACTAATTTAGAAGCTTTAGAATGGTTAGAAAAAATTCAAGATTTAGGAGCTGGTGAAATATTGTTAACTTCTATGGATAGAGACGGAACAAAATTGGGTTTCGATTTAGAATTATTAAATCATGCATCTAAAATATTAAAAATTCCTGTTATTGCAAGCGGAGGCGTAGGCAAAATGCAACATTTTTATGACGGAGTTAAAAAAGGAAAGGCAAATGCCCTACTTGCTGCATCAGTCTTTCATTTTAATGAATTTAGCATAAAAGATGTTAAAAAATATTTAAATAGTAAAAATATTAGCGTAAGATTATAAAATGGATACTTTAGAGGACCTTTTCAAAGTAATTGAATCAAGGGCAAAAAACAAAAATAAAAAATCGTATACAAACAAACTATTAAAGCTTGGTCCAAAAAAAATAGCACAAAAATTTGGAGAAGAGTCGTCTGAATTAATAATAGACTACTTAAATGGTACAAAAAAAAGAACTATTGAAGAGTCAGTTGATGTTATTTACCATTTATTTGTTTTACTTAAATCTAAAAAAATAAGTATAAATGAAATACACAAGGAAATTTTAAAAAGACATGAAAATGTACAATAGTGAAAATATATTTGCTAAAATTTTAAGAAAAGAAATTCCTTGTGAAAAGGTCTATGAAGATGAAGTAAGCCTTTTCATTAATGACATTAACCCAATAGCCAAAATTCACGTACTAGGAATTCCTAAATCACCATGTATAGACTATTCAGACTTTATTGAAAAAGAAAATGATAAAAATATATCTGCTTTTTTTAATAGTGTTGAAAAAGTTTTAACCTTATTAGATGTTAAAAAAGATGGTTATAAAATCATTACTAATTCAGGTATAAATGGTGGTCAAGAAGTCCCACATTTTCATATTCATATACTTGCAGGAGAAAAAATAAAACTTTAGTATAATTTATTTTTTCAAAATAACATAATTTACAATTTCATTTACACCTTTTATTGTCTTTAGTGATGAAATAAGCTGTTCTAAACTATCTGAATCTTTAGTTATTCCAGCAACATAAATTGTACCTTGAATAGTCTCAAAATTATACGCAATAGAACGCAAACCCATAATTTTAGCAGCAAGACCTTTAGCTTGTGTGTTTATCCATAAATCACTTGCATAATCTTTAATCGTTTCTCTATTTCCAATCTGAATTTCATTTATAACTTCATTTACACCGTTAACTTCCCAAACATACCTCACAGCATTAATTCTTATTTCTTGGTTATCAACAAGACCTGTCAATAAAACCCTTCCTTCTAAAACCGTAGTGTTAACATTTATAAATAAGTTATCATCACCTATAAATTTTGCAGCTATATTTACTTTTATAGTTGTATCATCAACTACCTCACCTAAAGAACGATCTCCCTCTGCTACTACCATAGTAGTGGCCCCACCACTTGCAAGAACACCAGTAGGAGAACATGAGTATATTTGAGATAAGAAAAACAGAGTTATCAAGCTTAATAATATTTTAACCATTTTTAATTTCTAAAACCCATTTATAAATTTTATTCTTAGGTAAATTAGTTAATTTATGCACTATTTCCACGACGTCAGTCAAAGAAAATTTGGACAGTAATTTAACAATTTGGTTTTTTAAGCTTTGCTCTAAAAAAATATCAATTTTTTTTGAATTATCACCACCTATGACTATTACAAATTCTCCTCTATGATTATTTTTTTCACTAATCATAATTTTTTTTACCTCTAATGCACTTCCTCTAATTATTTTTTCGTTAATCTTAGTAAGCTCTTTGCATACACATATTAGTCTTTTTGAAATAATTTTATCTAAAAGATCTAAACAAACATTTAACTTGTTGCTTGATACAAAAAAAACTACAGTTTGTTTTTTGTCTTTTATTGCATTTATGAAGTCATTCATATGCTTAGTGGTTTTTGGAAAAAAGCCTGAAAAATAAAACTCATTAATAGGCAATGAAGATAGTTGTAGGGCTGATATTATTGAGCTAGGTCCAGGCACTGTTGTTGTATAAACATTATTTTCATAACAATGCCTAATTAATTTAAATCCTGGATCTGAAATAAGTGGAGAGCCCGCATCTGAAATTAAGACTACAATTTTATCTTTTAAACTATTTTTAACCCTAGAAATTACCAATTCCTCGTTATGATCATGTAAAGAAATTAATTTCTTTTTAATGCCTAATTTATTTAGTAGTTTAAGAGAATGTTTAGGGTTTTCGCAAATTATATAATCACACTCTGTAAGCAGTTCAATAGCTCTATTTGAAATGTCTTTTAAGTTTCCAATGGGTGTAGCAACAACATATAGTCCAAAGTTTAAGGTACTCATTTTAGTTTTATTATCTTTTTTATTTTCTTGTACTGCATTAGATATCACAGATCAAAAAAATAATAAGCCTGAATCAAAAATATTAAATGATCAAACTTCAAAAACTAAAGAAAAACAAACGGAATATATAACTCTGGAAAAACAGACCAATGATGATGTTGAAAAAACATTATTTGAAGATACCAATATAAATAAAAAAATAACAGTTCTTTTATCAAAAAATTCAAAGAACAACATTTCAAATCAATTTATTAATATTTTGGAAATGGGGGTTTATGATAAAGGATTAGAAGAAGTAAGTTTTGAAGTAGCATTTTATGAAAATAATATCGAATTAAAAAATATAATTTTATCGAATGATAACTTTGGAAAAATTTATATAGGTCCAATTAATAACAGGGATACAAAAACAGTTAAAGAGTACTGTGATAAAGGGGCAATATTTTTTTCTTTTTCTTCAAATACACAACTTGCAAGTAACTGTATATACTTAGTAAATTTTTTTCCAAAGAATGAACTTGAACAACTATTTTCTTATCTCGATAACAAATCAAAAGTTGCTCTTTTATATCCTGAAAATGAATATGGTTTTTTAATTAATAGTTTGATCGATGATGTTGCCAATAATAGCAATGCAGTTATTGTAAATAGAGCTTCTTACAAAGAAGATATGTCCAATATTAGTAGTGCAATAAAAGAGCTTGGTAAATATGAGTTAAGAAAATACGAGCTCGATCGACAAAAAAAAATATTAGTTAGTAAAAAAGACCCTAAGTCAAAAAAAAGATTAAAAAAATTATCAAGGTTTAAAACTACAACTGATTATGATTTTACTCATCTGTTAATTTCAGATTATGGTTTGCGATTATTACAAGTTGTGCCGTTATTACCTTTTTATGATATTGACCCTAATGTGGTTAAATTTATGGGCACCGGAGTAATTGATGATGAGGTATTTTTTGATGAACCATCATTAAAGGGGGCAATTTTTCCAGGTGTTGAAAAAGAAAAAAGAATTAATTTGGTTAATAGATATAATAAAATTTATAAAAACAACTTTATTCGAATTTCTACCCTACCTTACGATCTGGTTGGGTTATTAAATTATATATTTTTAACAAACACAACATTATTAGAACTAGTTGATATATTAAATAATTCAAATATAAAATTTGATGGAGTTGATGGAAAGTTTTTTTTTAAAAACAATATGATTGAAAGAGATTTAGATATTTTAGAAATTTCTGACGGCAGTGCTAAAAAAATTAATTAATTAAAAAGTTTATAAGTTTGTTTATTGCAATTGATCTATGACTAATTTTGTTTTTTTCAAACATAGAAATTTCTGCGAAAGTTTTACTATATCCAGTAGGAATAAATATAGGATCATAACCAAATCCTCTTTCACCCCTAATCATTTTAGATATTGTGCCACCAACCTTACCATTGAATATAATGTGTTTGTTTTTATCAAGAGTAAAACAGATTGAGCAGAAAAAGAATGCATTATTATTTTTTGATTTATTAACCTGTTCCAAAATGTACTTAAAACAATCTTTTTGATTTTTAAACCCACTAAAGAATCTTCTTGAATGTATCCCAGGCCCATTTTTTAATGCCTCTATGCAAATTCCGGAGTCATCAGAAAAACAAGGAATTTTAGTTTTTTCAAAACCATATGATGATTTAATTTTAGCATTTTCAACAAATGTTTTACCATTTTCTAATGGGTTTTTAAGATTAGCAAAATCATTTAAAGATAAAATATTGAGTTTGTTTTTTTTAAATATATTTTTTATTTCTTTAACCTTGTTTATATTCGATGAGAAAAATAAAATTTTTTTCAAATTAACCTAAAGCCTCTTTTTGTGCTTCAATGATCTTTTTAATTCCATTTTTGGCTAAAGCAAACAAACTGTTGAACTGATGATCATTAAAAAAATATTCTTCACCTGTAACTTGTATTTCTGATATATCATTAGAGTCAGACATAACAAAATTTGCGTCAACTTCAGCTGCAGAATCTTCATTATAATCTAAATCAAGAATTGCTTTTCCATCAACAATTCCTGTTGAAACAGCTCCTATATAATTTTTAATTATGGGCGCAGAAATATTATAATTTTGTTTAAGTTTTTCTATTGCCAAATATAAAGATACAAATCCTCCACTAATTGATGCAGTTCTTGTTCCTCCATCAGCCTGGATAACATCACAATCAATTTTTATTTGTCTTTCTTCTAATTTTTTAAGATCTACAATTGATCTTAAACTTCTTCCAATAAGGCGCTGTATCTCTTGAGTTCTTCCAGTTTGCTTGCCTCTGACTGCCTCTCTATCTATCCTGGTGTTTGTTGATCCGGGCAACATACCATATTCTGCTGTTACCCAGCCTTTGCCTGAGTTTTTTAACCAATGCGGAACTTTTTCATCAATAGTTGCCGTACACAACACATGAGTATTTCCAAACTTAACTAAACATGAGCCATCAGCATGAATATTTACATTTTTTTCAAACGAAACATGCCTCATTTCATCAAACGATCTATCTTTTCTCATATAAATTTAATATTAGTAAAGAAACATTTTTAATAAAACAATAAATTTAATTATGCCTGATAATTTATATACTGAACTAAATGACAGATCTAAGTTAATATTTAAAAAACTTGTTGAGTCATATTTAAAAACTGGCTCACCAGCAGGTTCAGAAACGTTGATGAAAATGGGAGGTTTTAACTTATCATCAGCTTCTATAAGGACGATATTATCAAATTTACAAAAAGAAGGACTGCTTTATGCCCCCCACAGATCAGCGGGAAGAATACCAACAGAAAGAGGAATGAGGTTTTTTGTTGACGGACTTCTTGAGTTTGGAAGAATTTCTAAAATAGAAAAAGCAAACATAAAACAACAATGTTCTTCAAAAGGTAAATCATATGAAGAGGTTTTAGATATTGCCTCTAAGGCTATTTCTGGTTTATCAAATTATGCAGGCATTGTACTTGCACCAAAGTTTCAGAAAAATTTAAAACATATTGAGTTTATTAGATTAAACGAAAATCAAATTATGTTAATTCTTGCTTATGAGAATGGAGAAGTTGAAAATCGAATAATTGAGGATAGTGGAAAGTATAATAATACACTTCTTGTTCAAGCTTCAAATTATCTTACATCAAAATTTAACAATAAAAATATATCACAAATTAAAAAACTAATTCAGAGTGACTTAAAACAATATGAAAATAAACTTGAGATTATTTCATCTAAACTTATTAAAAAAGGAATAATTGATACTCCACCTGACATAAAAAACCCTTATATATTTTTACATGGCCAATCAAACCTTTTGAAAGATGAAATAATATCAAAAGATCTTGATCAAATAAGAAGTCTTTTTGATGAAATTGAAAAGAAATCAAGCTTTATCGATATTTTAGATTCTGCAGGCAAAGCTAAAGGGGTGCAAATTTTTATAGGCTCAAAGAATTTTTTATTTAAACACTCTGGTCTTTCTATGGTAATGGCCCCATATAAAAATAATGACCAGGAAATTATAGGAGCTATAGGTGTTGTTGGTCCTACTAGGTTGAATTATTCAAAAATAGTGCCACTTGTAGACTATACATCTAAAATTATCGGAAAGGTGATTGATTAATGGTTGATAAAAAAGAAGAAGATAGCCAAAAAGAAGAAACCAAAGAACCTCATTCTGAAAATATTGAAAATGAAGAAGGGCTTAATAATGATCAAGAAAACACAAATAAAGAAGAGACAAGTGAAGATGAAAATACAGAAGAGGACAATTTAGAAAAGGAAATTGAAACACTAAAAGAAGAAAAAATCCGATTACTCGCTGAAATGGAAAATCTTAGAAAAAGATTTGAACGAGAAAAAGTTGAAACTATAAAATTTGGTAGCATAAATTTAGCAAGAGATATTCTGTTGCCAGGAGATAATTTAGAAAGAGCGCTAGATGCTTTGCCAGAAGATGAAAATCATTCAGAAAGTATAAAAAATCTTATCGATGGTTTAAAAATGGTGCTTAAAGAATACAAAGGTACTCTCGAAAAACACGGAGTCAAAAAAATTGAAACTTTAAATCAAAAATTTGATCACAATCTTCATCAGGCTATGATGGAAGTCGAAAGTAATGATGTTGAAGAAGGAACAGTAGTACAAGAAGTCCAATCAGGTTATACAATGTACGATCGTTTATTAAGGGCTGCCATGGTGGGTGTTTCTAAAAAAAAAGTAACTAAAACAGAAGAAACAAAAAAAGAAAAAAACAAAAATAATGCTGAAAATGATGATAAAAAAACTTCATAAAACAAAAAAAAGCCTAGAATTACTTAATTTTTTGAATATAAATCGTATACATCCTTGTATTTTAAAACTTTTTTCCCATATCTAAAGTAGCCAATGTTTATTGGTAATTAATTAATCAAAGAGGATAAAATATATGGCAAAAGTAATTGGTATTGATTTAGGTACTACAAACTCCTGCGTTGCAGTAATGGACGGCAAGGAAGCAAAAGTAATTGAAAACTCAGAAGGTGGGAGAACAACTCCATCAATGGTAGCATTCAGTGATACGAAAGAAAAACTTGTTGGGCAGTCAGCTAAAAGACAAGCAGTAACTAATTCTGAAAATACTTTATTTGCCATAAAAAGATTAATCGGAAGAACATTTGAAGATGAAGCTGTTAAGTCTGATAGCGGATTAGTACCTTATAAAATTGTAAAAGGTGATAACGGTGATGCTTGGGTAGAAGCTCGTGGAGACAAATATAGTCCAAGTCAAATCAGTGCATTCATTTTACAAAAAATGAAAGAGACTGCAGAGTCTTATTTAGGAGATACTGTTACACAAGCAGTAATAACTGTTCCTGCCTATTTTAATGATGCGCAAAGACAAGCAACAAAAGATGCTGGGAAAATAGCTGGACTAGAAGTCTTAAGAATTATTAACGAGCCTACTGCTGCTGCATTAGCATATGGTTTAGATAAAAAGAAAACCGGTACAGTTGCCGTTTACGACCTTGGTGGAGGTACATTTGATATTTCTATTTTAGAAATAGGTGATGGAGTTTTTGAAGTTAAATCAACCAATGGTGATACTCACCTTGGTGGTGAAGATTTTGATCTTAAAATTATTGATTACCTTGCTGATGAATTCAAAAAAGATAATGGCATTGATTTACGCTCAGATAAACTTGCTCTTCAACGTCTTAAAGAGGCTGCTGAGAAAGCTAAAATTGAGTTATCAAGCTCAACTGAAACTGAAGTTAACTTGCCATTTATAACAGCTGACCAGTCTGGTCCTAAACATTTGACAATCAAACTCTCAAGAGCAAAATTAGAAGCCATCGTAGGTGAACTTTTAAATCAAAGTTTAAAACCTTGTGAAATGGCACTTAAAGATGCTGGATTACAAGCTGCAGAAATTGATGATGTTATTTTGGTTGGCGGTATGACCAGAATGCCTAAGGTAACTGAAATAGTAAAAAACTTTTTTGGTAAAGAGCCTAATAAAGGTGTTAATCCAGATGAAGTTGTTGCATCTGGTGCAGCTATTCAAGCCGGAGTATTACAAGGTGATGTCAAAGATGTCTTACTTCTAGATGTTACACCTTTATCACTAGGTATTGAAACTCTTGGCGGCGTGTTTACTAAACTTATAGAAAAAAATACAACTATCCCAACTAAGAAAAGCCAAGTATTTTCAACAGCTGAAGATAATCAAAGCGCTGTTACAATAAGAGTCTTTCAAGGAGAAAGAGAAATGGCAGCAGACAATAAGTTACTTGGTCAGTTTGACTTAGTAGGCATACCTCCTGCTGCTAGAGGGATGCCCCAAATTGAAGTTACTTTTGATATTGATGCTAACGGTATTGTAAACGTCTCTGCCAAAGATAAATCAACCGGAAAAGAACAGCAAATTAAAATTCAGGCTTCTGGGGGATTATCAGATGAAGAGATTGAAAAAATGGTCAAAGAGGCAGAAGAAAATGCCGAGGCTGATAAGAAGAAAAGAGAAGCTGTTGATACAAAAAATCATGCTGATAGTCTAATTAATGAAACTGAAAAGAACCTAAAAGAGCATGGTGATAAAATTCCTGAAGCTGATAAAAATAAAATTACTGAAGATGTTGAGGAACTTAAAAAAGTAAAAGATGGTGAAGATTTAGAAGCTATCAAATCTAAAACTGAAGCATTAGTTCAATCATCTCTTAAAATGGGAGAAGCTATTTACAAACAAAATCCTCAAGGGGCTGGACCACAAGCAGACCCATCTGGAGCAGAACCATCTGCAGATAATACAAAAGATGAAAAAGTTGTAGATGCTGAATTCGAAGAAGTAGACGAAGATAAAAAAGATTAACGCTCCATAATTTTTACAAGGAGGAGATGTGGCTGATAAAGATTTCTATGAGATACTTGGCGTTCAAAAGAATGCAAGTGATGATGAGATTAAAAAAGCTTATAGAAAACAAGCCATGAAATATCATCCAGACCGTAACAAGGATGATAAAAAAGCCGAAAGAAAATTTAAGGAAGCTGCAGCAGCTTACGAAGTTCTAAAAGACTCAGAAAAAAGATCTGCTTATGATCAATACGGACATGATGCTTTTAGACAAGGCGGCATGGGTGGAGCTCAAGGCTTTGGAGATTTTGCTGGAGGTTTTTCAGATATTTTTGAAGAATTTTTTGGTGGAGGTTTTGGTGGACAATCTTCTAGAAGAAGAGGACCACAAAGAGGAAGTGACTTAAGATACAATATGTCTGTTTCTTTAAATGAAGCATTTTCAGGAAAGAAACCACAAATACGAATTCCAAGTTACGCTGCTTGTGATTCATGCGCATCAACAGGCAGTGCTGATAAATCAGGACCAAGCACATGTTCAACATGTGGTGGAGCTGGCAAAGTAAGATCACAACAAGGATTTTTTTCAATTGAAAGACCGTGTCCAAATTGTGGAGGAGAAGGTTATAGTATTAAAAACCCATGTTTAAAATGTTCTGGTACTGGACAAATAAAAAAACAAAAAACTATTTCAGTTACTATACCTGCAGGTGTTGATACTGGAACGAGAATAAGAATTGCAGGCGAGGGTGAACCAGGCCAACGCGGTGCAGGAAATGGGGATCTTTATATTTTTGTTGAAGTTCAAAAAGACAAATTATTTGAAAGAGAAGAAGAACATTTGTTTTGTCAAATACCAATTTCAATAACAACTGCTATATTAGGTGGGGAAATTGAAGTACCAACAATTGAAGGAAAAAAAGCAAGATTAAATATACCAGCGGGCACTCAATCTGAAACACAATTTCGTTTAAGGGGCAAGGGAATGACCATTCTTCGTCAAAAGACTAGAGGAGATATGTACATAGAAACTAATGTTGAAATACCAGTAAACTTAAATGGAAAACAAAGAGAAATTCTAATGGAATTTGAAAAAGAAGGTGGAACATCAAAGAAACATAACCCCAAATCACAAGGCTTTTTCTCAAAATTAAAAGAGGTATGGGAAGATTTAACATAATTACTTTCCAACCATCACTCACCAAAGTATAAGAAGTTTTTTATGAAAAAAATTAAAGTAGTAGTAGCAGGATGTCTTGGTAGGATGGGACAAGAAATATCTAAACAAGTTTTAAATAACAAAGATTTAGAATTTGTTGGAGGCTTTGAACATAAAAATCACATATATATAAACAAAGCCCTCAACAAGGTTTCAAACATTAGTTCTTCAAAAATTGTTAAATCAAATCCTGCTCAATTGATTAAAGATGCACATATTTTAATTGATTTTACCACACCTGAGTCTACTTTAGAAAACCTCAAAATTGCATCAAAAAATAAAACAGCCGTTGTTATTGGCACAACTGGAATGACTGATTTACAAAAAAAGAAAGTAAGAAGTTATTCTAAAAAAATACCAATTCTTATGTCTTCCAATATGAGTCTTGGTGTAAACTTATTATTTAATTTAGTTCAGCAAACAGCATCAGCATTAAAAGGAATTGATTATGATATTGAAATTGCTGAAACGCACCACAAACATAAAAAAGATGCTCCTTCAGGCACAGCACTATCACTTGGAGAATATGCAGCTCAGGGTAGGAAAATAAATTTAAAAAAATCAAAAGTTTTGGATCGTACTAGAAAACTAACTTCTAGAAAAAAAGGTGATATTGGATTTTCAGTAACAAGAGGTGGTGAGATTGCAGGTGAACATACTGTTAGTTTTATTGGTGAAAACGATAGAGTTGACTTGGTGCACAAAGCTAATAATAGATCAATTTTTGTGAATGGTGCAATTAATGCAGCTATATTTCTTAGTAAAAAAAAATCAGGTTTTTATAATATGAATGATCTACTTTTTTCTTAAAACTTTTATTATTTAATTAAAAGTAATTTTAATAAACTGATAAATTCTTTTTAATCTTAAAATATAAACCCTCTTTTAGATCGGCATGCAAGAATGTAGCAATTTCTGTTTCTCTATTTGATTCTCTGATAGAGAGCTTAGAGTTATTTTTAAATTTTGAGAAAAAAACTTTTGACCAATATCTGTTAAATCTAGAAGAATGTAAAAGTTTGTCTCCTTTAAATTTTTTAATCGATATTTCTTTATTATCTATAGTAATTTCATCATTAATATTTTTATTTTTAAAATATGTTTTTATTAAATATAAAATTATTAGATATTCAAGACCAAGGAAAATAGAAACTGGCCACGCGCCCTGCATTATGAGAAAGATTGAGAACAATGAAATCCAAAATATGAATATTATTCCTAAAACCAAAAATACTGATTTGGAACAACTTTGATAAGGAGTTACATTTTCATTAAATGAATTCATATACACAAACTAATATAAAATTTATATTTTAATAAGAGACAAATCCCCACACTTTCTAAATAGTTTCTAAATATCAAATTATTATTAATAAATAACTCCTTTCAAACCCTAAAAAATGGCTAATTTCCCTTGATCTCTTGATAAATAATGAAGGAAGATATAGATGCATCCCCGATTAAATATTAATTGAAAACATTTAACTAAAGTGGTGGTCTTATGAAAAAGATTAGTAAAATTTTAGCTGCAAATAG